>PLUJ01000261.1 GCA_003165455.1 Acidobacteriaceae bacterium
TTTCGGTGATTGGGGTGGACGTGAGTCCGCCCCAATCCGATTTACCGTTGCAATTTGAACGCATGGATTTAGGCGACGAGGCATGCACTCGCAGCCTGTATGAATTGCTTCGGGATACCAAGCCCGCGGCGGTTGTACATCTGGCGTTCGTGATCGATCAGGTGCGCTCCGGAGTGCTCGATACGGAGCGAATGTGGCAGATTAACGTGGCCGGCACAGCGCGCGTGATGGAAGCCATTACCGAGGCGAACCGTACCGCGGAATCCGGCGTGAAGCAGTTCATCTTTCCCAGCAGCGTGGCCGTGTACGGACCCCAGCTGTCGGCGCCAGCCAATGAACAATCCGCGCTGGCGGCCCACACCCTTCCCTACGCAATTCACAAGAAGCAATCCGACGAGGTAGTGCAGCAGCGCTCGTCTGCGCTGCGGGGATGCAGCGTTTACATTCTGCGTCCGCATATTTTCGCCGGAGCCACCGTAGACAATTATCTTTTGGGAGCGTTTCGAGGAACGCCGAATGGCAAGAGCGAACGGGCGGAAAAAATGCGCCGCGAGGGAAGGCGCCTGCCCTGCATGCTTCCACGGGGTGAGCGTTATCTGGAGAACAAAATTCAATTCATTCATGTGGACGATATGTCACGGCTGATCGCCCATATTCTGCATCGCGATCCCGAGCCGCAACGTCTGACCATCTTGAACGTTGCCGGCCCCGGCGAGCCGCTCACCTTTGGCCGCTGCATTCAGATGGCGCAAGCCAAGCTGGTGCGGGTGCCCGGAAAGTGGGCGATGGGTAAGGTTCTGGAGTTCTTGTGGAATCGGAAAATCTCGGCGGTGCCTCCCGAAGCGCTGCCCTACATCACCGGCGAATACATTATGGACACCTACCGCTTACAGAACTTTCTGGGCGCGGAATACCAGGACATAATGCGCTACACAATTACCGATGCCTTCGCCGACAGCGTTAAGGACTTCGCTCCAGCGGCGCAGTAAGCTCACTTCTTAAAGTTATTGTTTCTTCCCGCGATAAAGCCCGGCAATTCCAAAAGTGTAGGGCGTCCAGTCGGCTCGGCGAAAGCCCGCGCGGTGCATGCGTTCGAGCATCTCTTGCGGTTCGGGAAATCGTTCGACTGAGTTCGGAAGATAATCGTAGGGGCCGCGCACGCCGGAAATCAGCGTCCCAACCCGCGGCAGAATTTGTTTGAAGTAGAGTCGGTAGAGGCTGCCCATCAGACCTTTGGGTTCGCTGAAGTCGAGGATGCCGCACTCGCCTCCGGGCTTCAGCACACGCGCAATCTCGCGCAGTCCCGCATCGTAATCGGCGAGATTGCGAAAACCAAAAGCGCAAGTCACCAGATTAAAATGGCGATCGGGAAATGGAAGATTGAGCGCGTCCGCTTCAATCCATCGAGGTGCAGACGCCCCGTTTTCCTGGTGTTTAGTCTTGCTGGCCGCGCGTTGAAGCATGGCATGGGAAAAATCCGCGCCTAGAATTTGCGGACGGGCTTCTCCAGCCTGCCGGCGCAGAGCGAAGGTCATGTCCCCAGTGCCACAACACAGATCCAGGATGCGGGAATCGCCAGAATCAAGAGTCGACGCAAAGCTTCGCGCCGTCCGCCACCACCAAAGGCGATCCACGTTGAACGACAGTACATGATTCAGCAAGTCGTAACGGGGAGCGATCGAAGTAAACATCTCACGAACGGCGCGACTCGCCGATGCAGTGTCAGGCTCGCCTTCAGGAGCGGCTCCGACGACGGGAACATGGGACTTAGACATGGGCCGACAGGGCTGACTGAAATTGATGATTTATGATTGATGATTAAGAACACTTTGTCCGCATTGCTTTTCAATCATCAATCATCAATCATCAATCATCAATCATCAATCAAAAATCATCAATGGAATTGGCAATCGGAAATCGTCAATGGTCCCGCTTCACTTCCCCCACCCTCCATGCGACAGCCGACGCAACTCTTCCACCGCGCCGATCACAACCTGATCCGGCACGTCGGCGGCCACTTCCACCTTTCCAATTTCTCGCGGAAGAACAAAGTGCACCGCTCCGTTTTGTGTCTTTTTGTCGGCTTGAAGACGAGCGAGGATCTTCTTCGAACTCACTTTCAGTTCCGGCAAACGGCCCAGGCTAAGCACCGCATCGGCAATGCGGCCTGCCGTGACGCTATCGGTGCGTCCTACCGAGAGAGAGATGTTCGTAGCGGCCAGCAGGCCCCAGGCAACAGCCTCGCCATGAAGCAAGGTTTTATAGCCGGTTTCTGCCTCGAGCGCGTGGCCGATGGTATGCCCAAGGTTGAGTACTCGACGCAAACCGCCCTCCTGTTCGTCGGCGGAAACGATTTCGGCTTTTAGCTTTACGCTGGCCGCAATCAATCCTTCCATTTCCACGGGATCGCGTTTCAAAATCTGCGACCGCTTTTGCTCGAATCGCAGGAACAAATCCAAATCGCCGATGATGCCGCATTTCAGCGCCTCATATAAACCGGCGCGAAAAGCCCGGTCGGAGAGAGTCCGAAGAACTTCAGGATCGATCAGCACTACCCTGGGATGATGGTATGTTCCCAGCAAATTCTTCCCTGCCCCCAGGTTGACCCCGGTCTTGCCACCGACGGATGCGTCCACTTGCGCCAGCACGGTGGTCGGAATCTGAACCAGTTCCACGCCGCGCATATAGAGCGAGGCCAGCAATCCGGTAACGTCACCAACCACGCCGCCACCAAATGCGATCAGCACGGCTTTGCGGTCCGCCCCCAGCCGGACCAGCCTTTCGGCCAAAGTTTCGATGGTCGCCAATTTCTTTGCCGGTTCACCATCGGGCAATTGCAACACTTGAGGTTTGAAGCCCGCGGAAGTGAGTGAACGGATGAGTTTCGTTCCCCAGCGCCGGCGCACGGGCGGTACGGTCACTATAAACACTTTGCTCGATTGCGGCAGCAGTTCCGCCAGCAGGGCTCCGCAGCGGGCTAGCAGGCCATTCTCGATCCGAGCCTGGTAGGGACGCGGTGGGACGTGTATGGTGACTTGCGCCATAATCCCTCATCATAGCCTAGGGCGGGTCACGCCCGAAATTGGCGAGAGCAGGACTATGAGAGGCACGACCGCGATTTTGCGCAGTTTAGCGGCTTATTCCGTCGTGCGGGTTTTCGTTAGCGAGGCCACGATCGAGATCAGGAGTATTGCGGCAATGGTCGCTAGCATCACCAGAGTTGATACTTTGAGGTAATTCTCCGCAATCATCTTTAGCCCCATGAGAATCAATAGCAAAGCCAACCCATAGTGAAGGAACCGGAATACTTTCATCAGACCGGAGACCGCGAAAAACAAAGACCGCAAACTGATAATTGCAAAAACGTTGGACGCATAGACGATGAAGGCATTGAGCGTGATCGCCATTACCGCGGGAATGGAATCTACCGCGAAGAGCAAGTCCGTGGTTTCAATCACAACCAGCACGATGAGAAGCGGAGTCGCGTAAAGGGCGCGGCCTCCCTGCGACCCTCGAACAAAGAAACTGCTGCCGTGATAATCCGCCGCCACCGGCATTACGCGCCGGAAGGCTCGGACAGCCCAATTATTCGCCGGGTCAATCTGGTGTTCACCGGCCAATCCCAGCCGAATTCCGCTGTAAATAAGGAATGCTCCCAGCAGGTAGAAGATCCAATGGAATCGCTGGATCAATCCGATTCCAGCGACGATAAAAATACCGCGCATTACCAGTGCGCCCAGAATTCCCCAGAACAGCACGCGGTGCTGGTGTTCGTCAGGTACCGCGAAGTACCGGAAGATCACGAGGAAGATAAAAAGATTGTCGACACTGAGAGAGAGTTCCACCAGATATCCGGTGGCGAACTCGATGGCTACTTGCCTTCCCTGCCAGAAAAACACCCAGCCGGCAAAAGCAATGGCAAGTGCGAACCAGACAGCACAGCGAATCAGCGCATTGCCGGGCGAGGAGATAGCACGGCGGCGGGAGACATAGAAGTCCAGCACCAGAACGCCGATCGCGAAGATGTTGAAGAATATCCAGGGATAAAGCAATCGGCGTCCATGCTAAATCAGAATTGATGTTCCGGATTGCTGAATGTCAGTTACAAAAATGATTACTTGGGAGGAAGGGTGTCGAGCTTGTCGAGAATGTTTACCGTCTCGAGAATTGTGGTTCCGGTAATCTCCAGGCTCTTCGGGCTCAGCTTATCGACCGTATCCTGTGGCGTGTGCCAAAAGACATTGTTATAGCCATAGTCGAAATCGATCAGGTCCGCGCAGGCCACGCCCTTCTGCATGAAAGGAATGTGATCGTCAGTGACCTGATTCATGCGCGCGAAGAAGTGGGACTGATATCCCAGGCGAGTGGCGGCTTGATACACGATTGCTTCCAGCCAGGGAGTCGAATTCAGATCGCGATCGATGTTGAGATCGGCGTCGCCGATCATATCTGCCAGCAAAAATGCTTTGATGTTCTTTAGCGTTCCGTTATTCTGCCAATTTTGTGCGAGGTGGCTGATTCCGTAAAGGCTGTCTTTATCAAAGGGCATCTCGGTTTCAGGCTTCATGGCTTNNTAATGGCTTCTTCGGCGTCGTCCCAAACCAGCCATACGCTGTATCCATCGTTCTTCTTTGCGCGCAGTTGATTTGCGATCTCGAGCAGCAGCGCACTGGAGGAGGCGCCGTCATTGGCGCCAATGTAGGACGTATTCCGCAGCGGATAATTTGTATCGTAGTGGCTGGCAATCACGATGATGCCATCGCGCGTTCCCGGGAATTTTGCAATTATGTTTCTGACCGGGAACTTGCCTTCCGGCGTATCGGCGGTGAAAACATCGTTCTCGACCGCATCGCCTTTGAGCTGGGAAACGATGAAGTCCTCAACTTTTTTGTGATTCGCGCTGCCGAGGGGCCGCGGTCCATAGGAAACCATCTCTTTCACGTATTGCATGGCGCGCGTGGAGTCGAAGGCCGGCGGAGGCCCGGAGTCAGGCAGCAGCGTGAGCTTCGGGAGTTCTTGATCCAGAGGAGATGGTGAGGGAGATGCTGCGGATGGAGGTTGCGACCCGGCGTGGGCGGTGTCTTTGTCGTTCTGATCGCAGCCTGCAAGAAAAACGACGAGCGAGAAAAGCAAAGCTGTGAGCGCAATCTTTTTTTTCCGCACTAAAGCAAACTCCTCCGCAGCGGGTTCGGCGTTTGAATTTACGCGCTCAGTTTTTCTTTTCGTGCAAGCCGCTGCTTGGGATGCACGAAGTAGGCGATCGCGATGCTGATGATATAAAGGCCGATCATGGGAGCGGCGAAGATGCACATATTCAGCACGTCAGGAGTAGGCGTGACGATGGCCGCGATAATGAAGATGACCAGGATGGCGTAGCGAAAGTTCTTCCACATAAAGCGCGCCGTAACGATGCCCATCAACGCCAGAAAGAAAATCAGAATCGGCATTTCGAAGATCAGGCCCATGCCCAGAATGATGCTCAAGAATAACGAAGTGTATTCGTTGATGGTGATCATGGGCTGGAACTGGCGGCCAAATTCGATGAGAAAACTTAAGGCGCGTGGATAGACGATTCTGTAGCCAAAGTATCCGCCGCCTGCGAATAGCGCGATACTCGAGGTCATGAAAGGCACAACGTAACGCTTCTCGTTGCGGTAAAGGCCGGGCGAGATAAACATCCAAACCTGATACAGCACGAACGGCGAGGTCAGAAACAAACCGGCTAGCGCCGAGATCTTCAGATATAAATTGAACGGTTCAGTTGGATTTAAGAAGACCAACTTATCGGACATGCCGTTCGCCCGCAGCACGTCGGTAATGGGCTTCTGCATGATGCCATAAATTTTCTCGTGGTATCCCCAGCAGACGCCAAAGCCCACGGCCACCCATATGATGGATTTGACGAGGCGCGAGCGCAATTCCTCGAGGTGATCGAGGAAGCCCATGGTGGGCATGTCGTGTTTGAAATCATCCGCTGGGGTGGCGGTCTGGCTTTCAGACATGCGAGTCCTGCGGGGATGAGACGAATTCCGTTTCCGCGGCAGCTGAGGATGGGGCGGCGGCTGGTATTTCTGAATTTTCCGCGATCACATTCGCCACTGCGAGATTCTCAGTGGCCTGAGTGTCGCCGGCAAGAGTAGCCTCGGCGGGCGCGGCCAACGTCGCGCCGCATTTATGGGGGACTGCCTCGCCGGCCGCGGGATTCAGGCTCATGCTGGCGACTGCCCCTTTGGGCGGCTCATTGCTGGTGAGGGCCTGTTGCTTCTTCTGAACGTCCTTCTGCACTTCGAGATGAGAGATCTCGGTTTCGATCTGCGACTTGAATTCATTCGAGGCTCGGCGCAGCTCGCCCAAAAGCTTACCTACATAGCGCGCAATTTCCGGCAACTTCTTTGGGCCGAAGACGACCAGGGCCAACACAAATAAGAAGATTGTCTCGGAAAAGCTCATCGCATCATCATAAATGGGGAGTGGGAATGGCGGCAATGGCGGGGTGCGAAGAGGACCGTTTTTCGGGGCAAATCGGCGTGCTACGTTCCACGTGGAACACNNCGAGGGGGATTTCTGTGGAAAAACAGGGGTCTAAAGTAGACTTGACAGCGATGGCGCGTACTTTTTATGGTACGGTCACTTTTGTCGTCCGCGCTAGCTTCCCCGCTTACGAATGACGCGCGGGAGAGGAGCAACCTCTAAGGCCGGAAATGAGGTTAGCAGTGATTTTGAAATTGGGGTCAGTTCCGTGAACTGCACCCTTCGGGTGAGACAGGAAAATTGGGGACAGATTTTTACTGGAAAAGATTGTAACCGGGGAGTGGGGTGTGG
>PLUJ01000325.1 GCA_003165455.1 Acidobacteriaceae bacterium
GCGTCGCGCATGGCGGCGAGGTCGACTACGCAGGGGACGCCGGTGAAATCCTGGAGCAGAACGCGGCTGGGGGTGAAGGCGATTTCTTTATCGGGCTGGGAATTTTTATTCCATGCGGCCATGGAGCGAATGTCATCTTTTTTCACGTTGCGGCCGTCTTCGGTGCGGAGCAAGTTCTCGAGCAGGATGCGCAGGGAGAACGGGAGATGCGTGGTCTTGATGCCTTGCCGGTCGAGGGCGTCGAGGCGGTAGATTTCGTATTCCTTATTACCGACCGAGAGGGAAGAGCGGCTGTTGAAAGTATTTAGAGACATGATGGCCTTCCTGACGAAGATCGCCGCAAGACCACTGGGTCCGTACGGCTTGACCGGAGGTGAACCGTGGAACTTATAAGTTTAGTCGTTTTTGCGGGGATTGCGTAGAGAGCAATGGACAAACATCGCGATCGAGATCTAATCTGGCACTGCAAATTCTAGACATTGAACTGATCGCCCAGTTCGGCGTTAGGACCGTCGCGAGTGCAATGTCTTGCACAAAATGTTCTGCACACTCACCCATCGACTTATCAGATAGCCAGCATCATTAATATCGATTTGACCCGATGGACCCCTTCATCTACTATGTCGTTAATATGGTCAGTTTCGGCAATCTTCGCCAGATTTGTATGTGTGCATGTTGTTGTGCATGCGTGCGTCCTGGCGCGGGAGGGCTGCTGACCTAGAAGTTTTATAACTCAGCAATTATCCACCCACCGCCAGAGAGCATCTGGCGGTGGGTTTTTCTTTTTGGGGCATTTAATGACGGACTCGACCAAAGAAACCAAAGCGCAAAAAGCGGAGCGGCTGAAGCGGGCCATGAATCCGTGGGACGGACTGGCGGAGATTCGGCGTTTTGCGCGAGAAGGCTTTGCTTCCATTCCTCCCGAATGGATTGGCACCTACTTCCGCTGGTGGGGAGTTTACACACAGGGCGATGGTGCGGGAGTAGTAGGCGGCAAAGATGGCCAGGGCCTGGCGCTGCCGTTCTTCATGTTGCGGATTCGAATTCCCAACGGACTTTTGCGATCCGATCAACTGCGGGCGATCGCCAATCTTACCCGCCTCTACGCCCGTGGTACTGCCGATCTGACGGTGCGGCAAAACATTCAGTTGCATTGGGTCACCATCGAAGCTCTGCCTGAGGTTCTGGAAGAACTCTGGCGCGTTGGCCTAAACACGATGGGCGCTTGCGGCGACGTGACGAGAAACATCACCGGTTGTCCTGTCGCGGGCGTGGATGCGGACGAAATCTGTGATGCTTCACCCCTGGCTTTGGAAGCGGATCGCATGCTGGCCGGCAATGCCGAGTTCTACAACCTGCCGCGAAAATTCAAGATCTCCATCACCGGATGCCGCGTTTGGTGCCCCTATCCGGAGATAAACGATATTGGCCTTACGGCGGTTGAACGCCGTATCCAGGATAAATCCGAGATCGGTTTTTCCTTGCGCGTGGGCGGCGGACTTTCCACCGAGCCTTATCTGGCCGCGCCGCTGAACGCTTTCGTGCGCTGGCATCAGGTTCTGCCGGCGATCCGAGGTATTGCTGAATTGTTTCGCGACTCGGATCAACTGCGGGAGCACCGTGAACGGGCACGTCTCAAATTTCTATTTCTGAAGCATGGCTGGACGCCGCAGGACTTTCAAACCGAACTTGAACGGCGGATCGGATTTCACTTCGACCCTGCCACTCCGGAGAGCCCTCCAGACGATGTTTATCGCGATCACATCGGAATCCACCCGCAAAAGCAGGCTGGATACTGCTATGTGGGAGCCACGGTTTTGCGGGGCAGGATTACGCCCGAACAAATGCACGCCGCAGCCGATCTTGCAGACCGCTTTGCTGGCGGCGAATTACGCACCACCAACATGCAGAACTTGATCATCGTGAACGTGCCGCGCTTGCAGACGGACGAGCTTGCGAAAGAGTTAGGCGCGATCGGATTGCCGGTGAGCGGGTCTCCATTTTGGCGCGGAGCGATCGCGTGCAGCGGTACCGAGTTCTGCAAATTGGCCATCACCGAAACGAAGAGCTTTTCCCGTTGGCTGGTGGAGGAATTGGAAGTTCGGCTCCCAGGTTTTGAGCAGCACCTGAAATTGCACGTAACCGGCTGCCCCAACAGCTGTGGGCAACACTGGATCGCGGATATTGGAATTGAAGGCAAGAAGATCAAAGTCGATGGCCGCATGCTCGACGCTTACTACTTCTGTCTGGGCGGTGCGGTCGGCTTGCATCAGAGTGTCGCAAGACCCGTGGGATTTCGGTGCCTTGCGACCGAGGTTCCAGAGGCCATCGAGCGGCTGTTGCGAAGATATCTTTCCGATGGCAAGCCGGAAGAGAATCTGCGGAAGTTTTTTGCGCGTTACAGCGACGCCGATCTGCGCGGTTTCCTGGCCGGGGAGTTCGTAGAGGCTGTGGCGCGGGACGTGCCGGAAGGACGAGTGCCAGCCGGACTGGAAGGCTGAAAAAGGATCGGGAGGTAATTATGAGTAGCTTGTTTCCCATGTTTGCGAAGCTCGAAGGCAAACGGTGCCTCATGGTTGGCGCTGGCAAGGTCGGAGAACCGAAGATCGGCGGTCTGCTCGATACGGGCGCGAGCATTCATGTTGTGGCATTGCAGGCCAGCGCTGCGGTGAATGCATGGGCAAGAGCCGGAAAGATCACGCTCGATCTCCGGGCTTTCGCAGCGAAGGATCTTGATGGAGCGTTTCTCGCGGTTGTTGCGACGGCGTCCCGCACTCTGAACGCCACTATCTATCGCGAAGCTCAACGGCGTGGAGTGCTATGCAATGTGGTCGACGTTCCGGAATATTGCGATTTCTATTATCCGGCGGTGGTGCGCCGGGGCAATCTGCAGATTGCGATCTCGACCAACGGAAGAAGTCCTTCTCTGTCGCAAAAACTCAGGCGACAACTGGAGCGGCAGTTTGGCGCGGGATATGCCGAATGGGTGGAGGAATTGGGGGAGACGCGAAAGCTTGTGCTGGCAAGCGATCTTTCGGCTGAACGGAAGAGCGAGTTGCTGCACTCTCTCGCCAGCCGAGAGGCTTTGAAAGCCGCATTGGCGAAAGGCTCCGGAGGCGCCGAGTTGGCGAACCTTGAGTTGGCGAACCTTGAGTTGCCGGACGCTGAATTGGCGAACACTAAGTTGGCGGACGCTGAATGGAGGACAGCATGAACGGCAAGGTGTATTTGGTGGGCGCCGGGCCGGGAGATCCCGAGTTGCTTACCGTGAAAGCTCTACGGCTGTTGCGCGCGGCGGATGTCGTGCTTCATGACGATCTGGTAGCTCCTGAGATTTTGGCACTGATTCCGCCCACTGCCAAAGTTCAGAACGTCGGCAAGCGCTCGGGGCGTAAAAACATCCGGCAGGAAGAGATTAACTTTTTGCTGGTGACACTGGCGGCTTCAGGGTGGCAGGTGGTGCGACTCAAGTGCGGCGATCCCTTGGTATTTGGCCGGGCCGGAGAAGAGATCGCAGCGCTTCGCCGGGCAAATATCGATTATGAGATTGTTGCCGGGGTAACCTCAGCGCTTGGAGCGGCGGCTGCGGTGGGCATACCGCTCACGCACCGGCAAGCCTCGTCCACGCTTGTGCTGACGACGGGCCATCGAGCCACCGATAAGTGCGATTCACCCTGGAAAGGGCTGGCTGGCGCTGAATCGACCTTTGTGGTCTACATGCCCGGGTACAACTATGCGGAAGTTGCCGAGAGATTGAGCAGCGCCGGATTCGCACAAGAAATTCCTTGCGCAATTATTTCGCGGGCAACAACTCCTCAGCAGCGCGTATACCGCACCAGAATTTCCGACCTTCATCGTGCGCCCAGGCTTGCATCTCCAACGCTCCTGGTAGTCGGCGAGGTTGTGAAATTCGCCAATGACGACTTGGTGGAGGAAGCGGAAAGCCTTCCGCGAAGAGCGCGAGGGGAGCCGCGTTTGTGCACCTTGTTGCCAACGGAAGGCGCAAGCTCCAAGGAGGAACGGTTGTCATGAACGATGACATTGGCAAGTTGCAGATGGCCGCAGAAAGCTGGAGTGCTGAGCGTGTTCTTGAGTGGGCGTTCATCACGTTCGGCTCCACGGTTGCGATTTCTTCGGCCTTCGGCGTGGAGGGCATGGTCCTCATCGACATTGCCTCCCGCGTTCGCTCAAGTTTCCGGTTGTTCACCCTTGATACCGAATTCCTCTTCCCCGAAACATACAATCTCATGGATCAAGTGGAGCAGAAATATGGAATCACGATCGAAAGAGTATATCCATTGATGTCTGCCGAAGAACAACAGCGGCTCCATGGTCCGGCACTGTGGCATCGCAATCCAGATCAGTGCTGCGAACTGCGGAAGGTTGACCCGCTTCGGCGCAAACTGGAAGAACTGCGGGCGTGGATTACCAGCATTCGGCGCGATCAGACCGCCGACCGGACGCGCGCCGGAAAAATCGAGTGGGATACAAAATTTGGTCTGGTAAAAATCAATCCCCTCGCCGATTGGACTTCAAAGCAAGTGTGGCAACATATCCGCGAGTATAACGTCCCCTACAATCCACTGCATGATCGTAATTTCCCCAGCATCGGTTGTACGCACTGCACACGTGCCGTGGGATCTGGCCAAGATCCGCGCGCGGGCCGCTGGCACGGCTCTCCAAAAACAGAATGCGGACTTCATGCGATCCAGCCGCTGCTTACACAGCCAGATTAAGTTCGACGCGACTTTCGCCGAAAACGGCGACGTGCTAACGCGCCGCGGTCCACACCTGGTACGCCACTACCGCCAGCATAAAGAGAAGATAGACGCGAAGTCCCCACAGCAACACTAATTCCGAGTCTTTGAATCGACGACGTGGGATGTGCCGCTTCTTGGCCTCCACCAGTTGATCCGGTTCCAGGGAGGACAGCACGACGTTTTGATCGTCGCGTGAAACACCGTGCGGGTTGCCGCTTTCCATAAGATTTATACGCTGCGTCACTTTCCGCCGAGCGCGGCAAAAATATTTGGCGCGATAATGCTGACTCCATAGAGGACGCCCGTAGCCGTCAACACGATCACGATGCCTTTCGAAAGTATGCTCGCCCACAGCGGGCTGACCAGGTCGCCCATAATTTCCCGGTCATTCACCAGCATATAAAGGAACACTAAAGCAGGTGGCATCGCCAGCACCGCCACCACATTCACCACCAGCACCACAAACACCAGCGGCAATCCAGGAATCACCACAATCCCCGCCGCTGCCACCGCGCACAAACCCAGCACCGCATAGAACGACTTGCCTTCGGTCATCGGCAGATTCAAACTGTGTGGCCGCTGGGTCACTTCGCCAAACGCATAAGCCGACGAAGTCGAAATCGTAATCGCCGCCACGATGCCTGCTTCCACCATCCCCAGCGCAAACAGCGATGCCCCGAACCGCCCGATCAGTGGTACCAGCGCCTGCGCAAACTGCGCTGCCTCAAAATTCTCAGCGCTGATTCGTCCGAACAACGGAGCCGTCGCCAAAATCGCCCCCACCGCCGCCGCAGCCGCCAACCCCGCGCCCAGCACCGTATCGATGCGCCCGAAGCGAATATCCTTCGTCGTCAGCCCCTTATCCACCGTCGCGCTCTGCTGGAAGAACAGCATCCACGGCGTCACCGTCGCCCCAATATCCGAGAGCACAATCAGCACGGTATCCCGGTTGAACCCCGGCAACGGCTTCCATGTGATAAACGCATGCCCAACTGCGCCCCAGTGCGGATGCGCCATCAGCGCCACCGGAACAAAAATCAGATTGAACGCCGCCGCCGCCAGCACCGCCCGCTCCCACGTCCAGTACCGATGGCTCAGCAACGCCGAAAACAGCACAGCCAGAGCCACCAGAACCGCGGCCCACGGCGGCACGCCAAAGAATCCCAGCCCCGCGCGAATCGCAATGAACTCCGTGATCAGCGTCAGAAAATTGCCGATCCCCAGGTCGATCATCGAGAACCAACCCCAGAACGGCCCAAAGCGCTCGAAGATCAGCTCCGCATGCCCGCGATGGGTCGCCGCGCCCAGCCGCACCGTCATCTCCTGGACCACCAGCGCCATCCCGAACGTCAGCACCACGAACGGAAGAAAAAAACCTATCCCGAATTTCGCTCCCGTCGCCGCGTACGACAGCATGCTGGGCCCGTCATTCTCACCCAGCATCACCAGAATCCCCGGCCCGATCAGCAGCCACAGCAGCCACGCGCGCCCTCGCAGACCGCGCCCACCGCGAGCCGCCGTCACCCGCGCACGGTCATGCGCGCGGTCGACGTCCTCGTGCGTGACGACGACTTCGTCTTCTGCCGCCAGAACACGCAACTGCCGCCCGGATTGTGCGCCTGCACCCATCCCGTTAGCTTCTCTTTGATGAAGAAAAATGGCCCAGCACCACAGTTTCGTCCGCTCGGTGACAGGCGGACGAAGCGCCGCAATATTTCCGAGTCTACGTGGCCCGCGCGCATCTGTAAACCATAGTTAACGCTAAAATGTTAAGAAAGGTTCATATTCTGTGCGGCCCAAACCTCAGTAATCAGCCTCTCCGTGCGCTCGCCCCAAATGGTTCCAGCTCACCCACAAAATGGTTCTAGAATAGAAAACGATGATCGTCGATTCAGCGATCTCGTTTCCCCCGCTGCTCCGCCGCTTCCGGCGAGGCCGTCCCGATAGAGGACGACGCATTTCAGCCTGATTGGCCGCTCCTCATCCCGCTCCGCCTCCTCAACGCCAGGCGAGAGCGAAGCCCCTTGCGCCCATCACCACGAAAGGAAACGCAAATGAATACCTTCGGCAGCCAGTCCGAACTCAAAGCCGGCGGCAAGACCTACGAGATCTTCCGCCTCAGCGCTCTCGAGCAGCAGCGCAACATCCGCCTCTCGCGCCTCCCCTTCAGCCTCCGCATCCTTCTCGAAAACCTCCTCCGCTACGAGGACGGCAAAAGCGTCACTGCCGACGACATCGAGTTCCTCGCGAAGTGGGACCCGAAAGCCGAGCCCTCCCGCGAAATCTCCTGGATGCCCGCCCGCGTCCTCATGCAGGACTTCACCGGTGTCCCCGCCGTCGTCGACCTCGCCGCGATGCGCGACGCCATGAAAGTCCTCGGTGGCGATCCGCAAAAGATCAATCCCCTCCAGCCCGCCGA
>PLUJ01000186.1 GCA_003165455.1 Acidobacteriaceae bacterium
AGTTGCAATCCCTGAATAATCTGCTCGGAAACACGGTCTTGCACTGTAAGCAGTTTGTCGAATTTGGTGTCGAAGGAATCCTGCCACAGGATCTTGTCGGGCTTAACGTCAATTAGTTGTGTCGTGATTCTCAAGTCATCGCCATCTTTGATGAAGCTGCCTGTGAGCAGAATCCCTACATTGAGGTCGGCCGCTACCTTTTGCGGATCGATGGTTTGATTACGGTAGCGTTCGATGGAAGACGATGGGCGGACGGTCAGTGCACTGATGTAGGCAAGCTTCGTAATCACCGCGTCGGCCAGAGAGAAGCCAAGAAAATCAGCTTGCGGATCTTCGCGAAGATTGCGAAATGGAAGAACGGCTAGCGTACGTGGTCCGGCGGTATCAGCCGTAAGTTGATGCGATCTCCGCGATGCCAGGTAATACCCGCCCGCGAAGAGTGCTGCGACGATTACAGCGATTGCTACGGCGGCTGGCAGCCACCAAGAAGGGCGTGAAGGCAAAAGAGGAGCAGACGTAGTTCCTGAAGCGGTTACGACTCGAGCCGTCCCACTCCCCGTTTGCGGCGGCAACATCGATTCGGTCCCATATTTACTGCTGGAAGCTGGCTGCTCAGTTTGATTAGCGATTTGAGTGATGGGTTCTTGAATACTGTGCCGAGATTCGCTGATTGGCCGAACAAAAGGATCGCTCCGGGTGCTGCTGGCAGGATCCGAGCCCGACGCTCTTGAGGCAGTGTCGTTCCAGGTCGCGCGCGGGTGGGACTCAATCTCCCGCTTTACCCGCTTCAAATCGGCCAGCATCTCGGCTGCGCTTTGGTAGCGGAGGTCGCGATTTTTCTCCAAAGCCTTTTCGATGATCGCCTGTATGCTGATCGGAAGGTCAGGATTCAGGCGCACAGCCGGAACTGGATCATGTTCAAGAATCGCGCTGAAGATCACCGCGGAGCTTTCGCCGCGAAACGGCAAAGCGCCAGTGGTCATCTCGTAGAGAACCGCGCCAAAAGAAAACAAATCGGTGCGCGCGTCCAACTCCCGCGCACGGGCCTGTTCCGGGGACATATACGCAACTGTTCCTAGCGCTGACCCTGGGCTGGTGAGGTACTCTTCGTCGATCTGACTCAGGGTTCTGGCGCTTGCCAAGCCGGTTGAAGAAATACTAGCGGCAGTCACTTTGGCGAGACCGAAATCCAGAACCTTCGCGTGGCCGCGCTTGGTAATGAAAATGTTTCCCGGTTTGATATCGCGGTGAATGATGCCTTGCGAGTGTGTTGCATCGAGCGCATCGGCGATTTCGATTGCGATCGAGAGCGCAGTTTCAACATCCACAGGACGGCCACCGATGCGGTGTTTCAGCGTCAAGCCATCAAGAAATTCCATGGCAATGAAGCGTTTGCCGACGTGCTCCCCAATTTCATAAATTGTGCAGATGTTCGGATGGTTTAGGGCAGACGCTGCTCGCGCCTCACGGTGGAAGCGCTCCAAGGCTTGGGCATCTCGAGAAACATCGTCAGGAAGGAACTTGAGGGCAACAAATCGGCCTAAAGAAATNNAGAGAATCCTACGTGCCCCAAGAATGGCCGTCAAACGGCGAGTCTGCAGCAATGTGCCATCCAAATCCAGGTATCAAGCATAATCATAAGGCTTTTGGGCACCGGCGCGGCTCCGAACTCTACCAGCCCAAGCCGGCCCTGCCGGTACGATCTGGAAGCGCCCCCCCGCATTCCACGGAAGCGAAACCAGCGCCAGAGTTAGTCGGAACTATGAAACGATCGCCTCTTGCTTACTACTTTTTTCTCCCGCTGGTCGTTTCGCGTGCCTTTGCGACCAAGGAGTCGAATCGCGGGTCATCGTGAAGAGACTTCAATTCAGGATCAGCTGAAAGTTCTCCCGGCGAGATGAGGCCGTTCTCGATAGCATGGTTCAGGTCCGCGAAAGCTTCGTCCGGCCCACCTCTCGCCGCCTCAGCGCAGGCAAAGTTGTACCAAGCCTCGGCCACNNCGCGAAACATTTTCTCTGAATCAGCATAATGTCCCTCCCGGCTGAGGACCAGCGCTTCCATTTCCATGCTCTGCAATGTGGAGGTGTGGGTCGGGCCTAGCACGCGAGTTTTGATCTCGATAATTTGGCTCTGGAGCTTGTCGGCTTCGGCGTAACGGCCTTCCTTCATCATCGTGACGGAAAGCATCATCATTGCCCTAAGAGTTTGAGGATGTTCCGGCCCCAGTACGCGATGCTGAGCGGCAATCACGTCGGAATACAGCTTTTCAGCCTCTGGAAAGCGGCCCTCCTCCTCAAGATTTTCAGCCGCGTGTGACATCGAAAGCAGGGTCGCTGGATGGTCCGGCCCGAGAGTTCGCTTCTGTGCTGCGACCAGTTCGCCATAAATCTGATCTGCTTCCGCATACCGCCCCTGCGGGGTCAGAATTTCTGCCAGCTCGTTCAAAGTGCTCAGGGTTTGAGGATCGTCCAGGCCAAGTACTTTGTGCTCCGCCTTCAGTGTTTGGCGGAACATGCTTTCAGCGTCGGTGTGACGTGCTTCATTGGCATAAACATAACCGAGGCGATCCATAGACCCCAGAGTGTCAGGATCATTGGGACCGAGAACCTGGCGCTGGGCCTCTAGCGTGTTTTGCAACAACTTTTCCGCCTCTGGCAAATGCCCTTGGGCGCGGAGGAGCTGAGCCAGATAACTTTCACTTGCCAGTGTTTCCCGGCTTCGTTCTCCGGACATTGAGCTTTGAATTGCCCGCGCGTGTTCTGCCAAATCTCGCGCGCGGCCATACAAGCCCAGCCCGGCATACGTCTGCGCCATGGTTTCCATCAGTTGGGCCTGCAGCTCCGGGTCCTTGCGCAGGCCAGTGTCGATGTCTTTCGAGGACTTATCCAGAATCTCGCGCGCTGTGACTGCATTGCCGCGCGCCTCGCTGGGGTTCGATACTTTGAACATGCCGGTCATAAACTTCGTAACGCGGTCGGCGCGGTCGCGCTCCCGCGTAATCCTCCGCAACTCGATCGCCTGCATTACTCCGAACGCGATCAGCAGCATTGCCATAGCGGTGGCCGCCGGCACTCCGAATTTATGGCGCTGAACATATTTCTTGATCCGGTAAACTAGGCTTGCAGGCCGCGCAATGACAGGTTCGTTGCGCANNTGATCCAGTCCAGATCGCCGCGCAGCATGTTTGCCAGTTGCCGAGGGTCCGTGCTCCTTTTTTCCGCAATGGCCGCCGCAGCCGGGTCTGTGATGAGTCTTGTGCTCGGACTCGTCGGCTCCTCTTCGTGCACCTGCCGCAGAACTTCATGAAAGGGTTTGCTCTCCCACTGCTTCGCATCCAGCGCCAATACTCCCGTAAGTAGTTCGTAGAGCACCACGCCGA
>PLUJ01000184.1 GCA_003165455.1 Acidobacteriaceae bacterium
GCCATCGCAGTTGGCTGATCGACCCAGCGAAAGCGGGAGGCGGACCGCTCTACGACATCGCCTCGCACCGCATTGACGTGCTGAACTTCTTATTTGGTCAACCCATCCGCGCCACCGGCCACCTTTCGAACGCAGTTCATCACTATGCCGTCGAAGACAATGCGACGGTGATGATCGACTACGCAGGCGGCGTGCGCGGCATTGTGGACGTTCGCTGGCATTCCAAGGTAAGGCGACATGATTGCCGCATTCGTGGCACCGAAGGTGAAATGGAGTTAAGTCCGCTGAACGGTCCCGAACTGATCTATCCCGGCGGACGCGAGAATCTTCCGCCCCACGCTAACCTGCACTATCCGATGATCGAGAACTTTGTGGATGCCGTGCTCGGCAAGGCTCCCCTGGTGGCCAGCGGAGCCTCTTCCTTTTGGACGGACTGGGTGATCGAGCGAGCTAGGAAGGAAGCTGTGAATCCGCCGTGAACAAAGTCCGGCCCAGCCAGCTTGTATTCGCCAAAAAGCAGAAAGAAAACTGACGTGGCAATGCGTACACCAGCAATCGTCTTTGCCGCTGGGGATGGAGTGGTCGTCATCAGTGAGAAGGTCGCAGGGAGCTCGCCCTAGCCTCCGGGACCATCATTGGAGACATACTGCTCGAGTGCGTCAAGCTCGTGACTGAGGTCTTCGACGCGCCACTCCAACAGATTGCGGATGGAGAGAATCCCCAGCAGTTTGCCGTTGTCTTCCGCCACCGGCAGATGACGGAAGTGCCGCTCCAGCATGGTGGTGAGCGCCTCGCCCGGCCCGGTGCGCCGGGTTGCCATCTCCACCGGCGTGGTCATCAGTTCGCGAACCGAGGTGGTCTTCGGGTCGGTGCGGCTGAGCGCCATCTTACGCAAAACATCACGTTCCGTGAAGATTCCAGCGACCCGGTATTCGGAGTCGACCACGGCTACAGCGCCAACGTGATGGTCGAGCATTTTGTTGATGGCATCGGCTACGGTGGCTTCCAACGGAACCGCAGCGATTTCACGGTCACAGAGTTCCAACACGCTCATACATGCCCCTCCCGGCAGGATGGCCCGGGCCTTTCTTCGATAAAGAATCGGAGAGTGAATTATGCTCGCGCAGCAGTGGATGTCAAGAAAAATGAACTACCTGCCCGCTATTTTTTCTTCCCCGAATCCTGGACCTGACCCCCGATAAGCGTCGGCTTCAATCTCGACCAAAATCTCGGGCGATATCAGCGCGCTGACTTGCACCATGGAGGTTGCAGGTCGAATGTCGCGAAAGAATTCTCCGTGGGCTTTGCCGACTTTCTCCCAATCCGCGATGTTCGTAACGTAGATTCGAGTGCGAACTACATCCGCCAGGGTCGCTCCGGCTTTTCTCAACGCGCTTTCAATATTCTCGAGAGTCTGTACCGTCTGGGCGTAAACGTCATGTCCGCCCACGATCTTGCCGTCCGATCCGGTCGCTGTAGTGCCTGAAATGTGAATATGGGGGCCGATCTGGACCGCGCGAGAGTAACCCACAATTGGTTCCCATGGAGTGCCGCTGGAGAAGTTAGTTCGTTGCATGGTGACCCTTCCCTTTCAGTTTGTAGCTTGTTTTGGCGGCAACACATTGTAATTAGCAGCCGTCCCGTTTGTCTGCCAGCAGATTTCGAAGCAAACTCGATCGTGCAGTGTAGCTTCTAATGATTAGCAAAAAAATGATTGCCGATCACTCAGAAGTTACTTGATTTCGCCATGGAGCTGGAGTAACTAGTTACGAGGCGGAATTGTAGAATCCGCGCAGCAAGCGGCTTTCAGGGGGATATCCGATGATTCCGGAATCTAATCCGTTACGGCAGCTTTTTCAGGAACTGGTGGGACGGCATTATGCCCAGGAGATCGGGATCCGGGATCCGGAAGTAATCGCGTATGTGGCGCACCTGCTCACTGAGTTTTGCGAGGCGGATCAACTGTTCAAGATTCACAATGAGGCCGATCGCCCGCTGACCGACCTGGGCGAAATGATGCTCGAATCTGATCCGGTCTATGGGCCTGCTCCATCTTTTGATCGCGAACGGCAGGTGCGGAAACATATTGGTGACTATGCCTTGTTCTTTGCCGGGATGTTCCCAGAGAGCATCAACCATTTCCGGTTGCGGCGCCAGCGCCTGGAGAGTTTTGTGGAGTGGATGAAGGCGGGAAAAGAGAGCTACTACATCGTTTCGAAGTTCGAGCATTTCGAATATGCGAAGGTAGCGCCGTTGTTCGGCCAGCTTTCAAGGGAATTTGAAAGCTGCGTGTATGGCCTGAACATGGTCAAGAACGATTTGCAGGAGATGCAACATCCCATCGTTCGCCGAAGCAACGAATTGCTGATGTAGAGGGAATGGTTAGCCCTCAGAGATTCTTTTCGCGTTTAGATCGGGCTGTCCGCCAATGCGGTAGAAACTGACTGCGCTGTCTCCCTGCACAAGCTTACGAACCCTTCGTAAAGAACCAAAGTCGCTTCCGAGATCAAACTTCTTTTCGTGCTCGGCAATCACCAGCGACATTGCCCATACCACGGAGGACTCCGCCAGCGCGGTAAGCGTTTCCTCGTAGGCTTCGCGCTTGGCGTAAGGAGGGTCGAGGAATACGACGTCGGCAGTGAAGTGTTCTTTTTCCAGTCGCCAAAAGATGGCGGAAAGCTCATCGCTCAAGATCCTGTAACTATCGGCGATTTCCAGACTGCTAAGATTCCGGCCAATTACCTTCACTGCCCTCGCCGAATTTTCCACGAATAAAACTTGTTTGGCTCCGCGGCTGAGAGCCTCGATTCCCACCGCACCGGTGCCGGCATACAAGTCCATCCAGACCGTACCGACGAGAGCGTCAGGATTTCCTGCGGTTAGGACGTTGAAGAGCGTCTCCCGCAGACGGTCCGAGGTGGGACGGATTTCCGTACCGGTGATCGCGCGCAATGGGCGGCCGCCATATTTGCCGGCAATCACGCGCATGGGCCTGAACTTTCGATTGAGCGGAAGAGTCGATTCACGAGGCTAATATATCCAACCATGTAAAATAACTGTAGTAGTCAGACTCTCATGAGAAGTTTTTCGCTTCACGTTGGCCGACTGTTCGGAGTGGAGGTTCGACTCCATTTAACGTTCCTGTTCCTGCCTCTCTTCATTTTCTGGACCGAATATAATGCGCGCGGTTCGGCGAGTGGGTCGCGGGATCTGGCCCTGGCTGGAATTGTGCTGGCGTGCGTTGGCGCGCATGAAATCGGGCATATGCTGGTGGCGCGGCGATACGGGTTAACCCCGAAGGCCGTCATTCTTCTGCCCTTGGGCGGAGTAACGGTTTATGACGAATCGCGCGTGGAGATGCCGGCTAACCCGCAATCGGCGTGGAAGCGTGAACTTCGCATTGCGCTGAGCGGGCCACTGGTGAATTTGGCTTTCGCAATGTTAGCCGCCGGCGTAATCTCGGCGGCGCTTCCTGAAGCGAAAGTGTGGCAGTGGCCATGGTTCCATCCCGGCAATCTGCCGCGCAGCCTGGTGTGGGCGAATCTTTATATTGCCGGATTAAATCTTCTGCCTGCGTATCCTTTGGATTGCGGACGCGTGTTGCGCGCATTTTTCACGCGGACGAGCGACTCCTCTGTCGCGACCAGGCGCGCGGTCTCGATCAGCCATGCAATGGCGATGATTCTGATGGTTGCGGGCTTATTCAGCAACGCATGGCTGACGATGGTAGGCATCATTATTTTTTCGGCAGCCCAGTTGGAAGAGCGCGCCGTAATTTTTCAATCGGTTTTAGACAACGTCCGGCTGGAAGAAGTAATGCTGACCGACTTTGCGACTCTTTCGCCTGCGGACACGCTCGAAGACGCTTTGGACAAGGCTGTACATTCCCTTCAGGATGATTTTCCGGTGGTCCGCGGCGGCGATATGGTGGGAGTGATTTCGCGGCAGCGTATTCTGGAAGCTTTGCGCGTGGAGGGTAACGGCTACGTGCAAGCCGTGATGAATAAATTATTCGAAGTGTCGATCCGACAGGAGTCGCTAGCTTCGGCGTTCCGCAAATTGACTGCGCGCAATCTCAGTATCATTCCCGTGGTCGAAGAAGAGCGGCTGGTGGGAATTGTCACGTTGCAAAATCTGATGCACTCCATGGCTCTGCTGGCGGAAAGCCGCAAGCTGCGGCGCGACAACGCGTAATCCAGTGCTCCCTTCTTGCGCCGTTTAAAGTAGTTCAACTGCTTTAGCCTGAAGCACGGCAGGTATCCTTTCTAGTTTTCGAAGAACTTCTTCCGGTACGCGCCCATCCACATGGACAACGGCGATTGCCTCGCGCGGCTGGGAGGGTGTTTCGCCGCTCCGCCTGCCGAGTGAAAAGTTGGCGATGTTGATCTCGCCTTCTCCCAGGATTGTCCCCACTTTCCCGATGACTCCGGGAACGTCATTGTTCCGCAAATAAATCAGATTACGTTCCAGCGGCGCCTCCACATCGATGTCGTCAACGTTCAGCAGACGCGGCGCTGTGCCGTGCAGAACTGCCCCTTTCACCGTGTGCTCCTCGGTGGAACTCTTCAGAAATAAGGAGAGAACGCTACCCGCGCGGCCCGTGGAAGCTTTCGCTTTGTGGGCTTCATGAATGCGAAGGCCTCGAGCATCGGCCAGCGAGGCGGCATTGACCAGGTTCGCTTTTTCCTCGAGTGTCTGATTGAGAATCCCTTTGATGGCGGCGTTGCGAATCAGTTCCGTTTTCCATTCCGCGATATGGCCGCTGTAACGCAACGAGATTTCTTCGATCGAGCCGCTGGAAATCTGCGCCAGGAACGCGCCCATGCGCTCGGCAAGAACAATGTAGGGCTGCATCTCGGCGTACTCTTCGGCGGAAACCGAGGGCACGTTGACGGCGTTTTGAATCACGCCATTCTTCAGATACTCGCGAACCTGACGGGCGATCTGGACACCGACGGCTTCCTGCGCTTCGTAAGTGGAGCCGCCGATGTGCGGGGTGAGGATGACGTTCTCTAAAGATTGGAGCGGAGAGTTCTTTAATGGCTCTTCGTTGAAGACGTCAAGCGCCGCGGCCGCAACGTGACGTGACTGCAAAGCCTGAGCCAGGTCCGCTTCATTCACCAGTTCGCCGCGGGCGCAATTCACCAGGCGTACGCCTTTCTTCATTTTTTCGATCGCCGCCTTGTTGATCATGCCTGCAGTTTGCGGAGTAAGGCCCACATGCAAAGTGATGTAGTCCGCGGCAGCATAGAGTTCGTCCAGGCTTGCNNCCAGCCGGATGGCTTGTTCTTTTGCAACCGCGACCGAAACGAACGGATCATGGGCGACGATTTCCATGCCGAAGGCGCGTGCTCTGCGCGCGACTTCCATGCCAATCCGTCCCAGGCCGGCAATGCCCAGCGTCTTATCGCGTAGCTCGGTGCCTTGCAGCGATTTCTTTTCCC
>PLUJ01000221.1 GCA_003165455.1 Acidobacteriaceae bacterium
TGCGCTTCTGGACTTCGGTGATTTCTTCCGGCTGCGAAGTCTGGCGCAGCTTGACGCGAGCTCCGGCTTCGTCGACCAGGTCGATAGCTTTGTCCGGGAGGAAACGGTCCGGAATATAGCGGTTGGAGTGCGATACGGCGAAGTTGATGGCGTCGTCGGTATAAGTGACCGCGTGAAATTTCTCGTAGCGGTCTTTAATGCCGAAGAGCACCTTTATGGCGTCGGCTTCGTTCGGAGGCGGGACTTTGACCGCCTGGAAGCGGCGCTCGAGCGAGCGGTCTTTCTCGATCGACTTGCGATANNCGATGCACTGAATTTCGCCGCGCGATAATGCGGGCTTGAGAATGTTTGCGGCGTCGAGCGAACCTTCCGCCGAGCCCGCGCCGACGAGCGTGTGCAGCTCATCGATGAAGATGATGGAATTTTGCGACTCCATCAGTTCTTTCATGATGGTCTTGAGGCGCTCTTCGAACTGTCCGCGATATTTGGTTCCGGCAACGATCAAGGAAAGATCGAGGGCCAGAATTCTTTTGTCGGCGAGGAAGGAGGGAACCTCGCCATCGGCAATGCGCTGCGCCAGGCCTTCGACGATGGCTGTTTTGCCAACGCCGGGCTCGCCGATGAGCACTGGATTGTTTTTGGTGCGCCGGCAAAGGATTTGCACTACGCGTTCGAGTTCGCCGTCACGACCAACGAGTGGGTCGAGCTGGCTATCCATGGCCGCCTGAGTAAGGTCGCGGGAAAACTCGCTGAGCAGGGAAGATTCACGCTGGCGCTGGGGCGCAGCTTTCTCCTGGCTGGTGCGGGCTAATTCTTCGCGGATGGTCGAGAGACGGAGACCGCGTTCGTGGAGAATCTCCGCGGCAAAGCATTTTTCTTCGCGCAGCAATCCTAATAGAAGATGTTCGGTTCCGATGTGGCGATGCGAAAGCCGTTCCGCCTCTTCCGCGGCATAGGCCAGCACGCGCTTGCACTCGTTGCTCAGCGGAAGGTCCACTGAGGTCGAAACCTTTTCCCGGATGGTGGTGTGCCCCTCGATCTGCTTGCGAATCGATTCGACCGAGGCGTGCGAACGCAGAAACCGGTTCGTCAGGGCCTTATCTTCGCGCAGTAGTCCCAGCAGCAGGTGCTCGGTCTCTATATAAGGAGACCCGAACTGGCTTGCTTCGTAGCGCGCAAAGAAGATTACGCGCCTGGCTTTTTCCGTGTAACGTTCAAACATATGCTCCCCTGAATCCTTCTGGCCGAGAGACCCGCTGGCTGCCGCTCGTCCCGCTTAAGCTTTGATCGGGTGTGTTGCATCCTGTTTCCCATTACCTCTTTATTATGCAATCAAACCATCACCCAACCCAAGGTTTGTTACGTACCTATGATGTTACCGAAGGAACCTATGGCAGCTTTCCCCGGACGCCGATTATGAAATTACCATCTCCGTACATTCGAGCTTAAGCCCCGCATTCCTGTACTTCGCTCAATCATTCGTTTATTCAACCATTGTCCATTCAACTTGCACATACTGCTGTGTTCTTCGACACAGTTCGTTGTTCAAGCTGCAAAGTTCAAGCTGGCAAAGATGCCGGGCTTATCTCCTCTACCCGTCCCTGCTGCAAACGCAGAACGCGATGGCAGCGCCGCGCGAATGCCAGGTTGTGGGTGGCGATCAGAGAGGTGAGTTGGTGCTCGCGATGCAGCCGGGCGATCAAATCGAAAACGGCTTCTGCCGTACGGGCGTCCAGGTCTCCGGTGGGTTCGTCCGCAAGAAGGAGTTTTGGGCCGGTGATAAGAGCCCGGGCCAACGCCACGCGCTGCTGTTCGCCGCCGGAAAGCTCTCCTGAACGATGGTGGGCTCGGTGTTCGAGTCCGACCTCGAGAAGCCAGCGAGCGGCCTCCGGAGCCGCCTGGGCCCAACTTTGGCCTCTCGCCAGCAATGGCATGGCCACGTTTTCCGCCGCCGTGAACTCGGGCAACAGATAGTGGAACTGCCACACAAACCCGGCCTGAGTGTTGCGAAACTCCGCCGCCTGGTCCGCAGATAACAAATTCACCCGCAATTGGGCGCAGTATACGTCGCCATCGGACGCCTGATCAAGGGCGCTGAGGATGTGCAACAAGGTACTCTTACCCGCGCCCGACTCGCCAACGATGGCAAGCATTTCGCCACGCTTCACTTCGAACGATAAATTCTCAAAGAGCAGCAAGTCCGACTCGCCGGACCTGAAAACCTTCTTCAATCCTTGAACCCGCAGCAGCGTATTTGGTTGCGACGACTCAAGTTCCACCACGTTGGTTAGATGCACTCCGCCCCCGCTGCGGTCCATCCTGCCACGGCCTTACTGTGGCCTTGGCTGGTACAGTAGATCGCGCCATCTTCTCACATTAGGCGTTGGCCCAAAATGGCACGTTTGATCCATATGGAAAACCGGTTTCGTGCCCTCAAATCCTGCTCCACTACACCTCGACTGCCGCTTTACTGTCCGCAAGTTTTTGCAGAGACTCGGTATACGGTTCGCGGGCAACTCCGCGCTCGGTGATGATGGCCGCCACATATTTGGCAGGCGTTACATCGAACGCCGGATTCTCGACGGAAACCCCATCCGGCACCATTTGCTTTCCCGCAATATGCGTCACTTCCCGGGCGCTTCTCTGTTCGATGGGAATTTTGCTCCCGTCCGGGCAGGCAAGGTCGACGGTCGAGAGGGGAGCGGCCACATAGAATGGGATGCCATTTTCCTTCGCCAAGACTGCCACAGTGTAGGTACCAATTTTGTTGGCTACATCGCCATTCGCCGCAATCCGGTCGGCGCCGACGACGATTGCTCCGATCTTGCCCTGCTTCATCATGGCGCCCGCCATGTTGTCCGCAATCACCGTTGTGGGAATTCCATCTTTCATCAACTCCCAGGCCGTGAGCCGCGATCCCTGTAGAAATGGCCGGGTTTCGTCGGCGTAAACGTGGATCTTTTTCCCTTGCTCAACCGCTGCGCGGATCACTCCGAGCGCCGTACCATAGCCCGCGGTTGCCAAAGCGCCCGCGTTGCAATGCGTCAGCACGCCGCCCTGGCTTGGCATCAGCGTAGCGCCGTGTCGCCCCATCGACTGGTTAGCCGCAATATCCTCAGCGTGCATACGTTTGGCTTCCTCGATAATTTCTGTTTTTATTGTCGCGATGGACCGAATGCGCAAGGGCTCGAACTTCTCCTGCATGCGTCGAATGGCCCAGAAAAGATTGACCGCCGTAGGACGAGTTTTACTAATCAGATCGCAAATCTGATCGAGTTCCCGCTTAAGATCCGCAACCGTCTCGGCTTTTGAGTTCTGTATGCCAAGCGCAATCCCCATGGCCGCAGCCACGCCAATGGCTGGCGCGCCCCGCACCACCATGGTCCGGATCACATCCGCAACCTGCTCGTGGGTAGTGCATGTGACATAAACTTCTTCAGTCGGCAGCTTCGTCTGGTCGATAAAGCGGACGCCTTGCTCAGTCCATTCGAGGGTTTGAATCATAAGTTTTCAATCATTCAGTTTTCAATCTGATCAGTCCGATCTAGTTTCAATCTAATCAGCTTCAATCTAAGATTTTCATTTGAAGATGTGCAATCACCCTCTCTAACTTTGATGCGCCTCGCAGCGTTTCGCGTGAGGATTCGAGACTGTGGGTTGTCCGCAGATTTCGCATGTTCCGGCAGCCGCCAACATTACCGGTTTCGTATCGTCATTCTGCAGCCTGTGTTCGGCACGGATATCGTTCGCCGTGAATATCGACACAAACGGCGCTGGCGATGCCGCTTCCTCAACGCTTGACCTACCCTTGGCTTCTTCGCGTTCCACCAGGCACATCACTCCAACGATCTCAAATCCGAATTCTCTTGCGGCCTCAATCGCCTGCACGGTGGAAGCGCCGGTGGTGCAAACGTCGTCCACAATCACAACCGATGCGCCCTTTCGCTGGAAGCCCTCGATGCGCTGGCCCGTTCCGTGCTGTTTTTCGGACTTCCGCACCAGGAAACCATGCAATTCGCCGCTTACCACGGCGACGGCTGCAACAATCGGATCGGCGCCCATGGTGAGTCCGCCAATCGCTTCCGGCCTCCAGTTACGTTTCTGGATTTCGTCAAAGAAAACTTTGCCCGTCAGTCGGGCGCCCTTGGCGTCGAGAGTGGTAATCCGACAATCGATGTAGTAGTCGCTGGTAGCGCCGGAAGATAATTTGAACTCGCCAAGGCGAAACGATTTATCGGCGAGAAGTTGGCATAATTCGAGGCGTGAAGTAGGCATGAAATCCTACGATAACACGCAGGATACTTCGCTGTGCACGCCTTGAAATCAGCCAGCCCTTGCAGCTTTTCATCTCGCCGCCGTGGTACCCTGAATTTTCCCATAAGAAAGATTCGAGGTATGAATTTGCAGATCTTGCGAAAGCATTTTGTTTCCATTGCTGTGCTTTTTGTAGTTGCAATCCTGGGCAGCTCCAGTTTTGTTTCTTTGGCTTTTGCCGAAGGCACTCGCACCTGGGAGCAGGCGAAATTTGAAGATCTGGTGAAGGGAAACACAACCGGGGTGGCAATTCGCAGCATTGGCGGTCTGCAGCTTGCCCCCACATTTACGAGTTTGTACGCAACACCTTCGACCTACATCTGGGCGATTGCCGCCGATAATGCTGGGGTTGTTTATGTGGCGGCGGGCGCACCGGCCCGCGTATACCGCATCACTCCGGACGGGAAATCAACCATCCTCTTCGAGCCCAAAGAGCTCCAGGTTCAGGCGCTGCAGATTAGTGGCGATGGCTCAATCTTTGCCGCCACTGCTCCCGATGGCAAGGTCTACAAACTCGAACATAAAGGCAACGGCAAGCCGCAGCCGGCGAAAGATGAGTCTCCCAGTCCCAACTCGGAGAGGAGAGACACGAGCGCAAGTAATAAAGATAACCCGAAACCCGCCATGGATCCGGCGTGGAGCTCTTCCGTGTACTTCGAGCCAGGAACGAAATACATTTGGGATCTTGCCTTGGACAAATCCGGAAATCTTTATGTAGCGACCGGCGATCACGGAGAAATCTTCCGCGTGACTCCAAAAGGGGATCATTCCGTCTTCTTCAAGAGCGATGAAACCCATATCCGGGTACTGGCCTTCGATTCTCAACAGAACCTGATCGCGGGCTCCGATGGTAGTGGATTGGTCTATCGCATCTCCCCCGCCGGGGAAGGTTTTGTGCTGTACAGCGCACCGAAGAAAGAGATTACCGCTCTGGCTCTTGACCACGCGGGAAACATTTATGCCGCGGCCGTGGGCGAGAAGAAAAATACTGGCACTTCCAGTTCCGCGGGCGTGTCTCTCTTAAGCATGAGCCCAACGGTCCTTTCCAGCAGCACCGGGCCGCAAGTTCCGGGTATGACCATCACCACCGCGCCGACCGCAGCCGCCGTGAATGGGCCGTTTCCATTTCCCGGTGGAAGCTCAAGCGGAGGCTCGGACATTTATCGCATCGCGGCCGACGGTTCGCCAACACGGATGTGGACCTCTCATGATGACATTGTCTACGCCCTCGCATTCGATTCGCAGGGACGGCTGCTCGCTGGCACCGGAAATCGCGGCCACATCTTTGCCATCCATGGGCTGGACGAATTTTCCGATCTGCTCAAAGCGGCTGCGACCCAAGTCACGGCTTTTGCGAAAGCGCCTGGTGGAGGAATCTACGCCGCAACCAGCAATCTGGGCAAAGTGTTTTTGCTCGGTCCCGGTCCTGAACCGGAAGGCACCTACGAAAGCGATGTCTTCGACGCCAAAATCTTTTCCCGCTGGGGCCGTGCTGAATTTCGGGGAGCTGGCAACGTTGACCTCTATGCGCGCAGCGGCAATGTCGATAACCCCGATCGCAACTGGAGCGCGTGGACAAAAATTGACTTGGCGGGCAAGAGCGAAACTGGTATTCCTGCCGCGCGCTATGCTCAATGGAAGGCTGTATTGCATGCGGCATCCGCTTCGCCGGTGGTTGAAAGCGTAGCTTTGAATTTTTTGCCGAAAAATGTCGCCCCAGAGATTGACGACGTGAGTGTGCAGGTGGGAACGAAATATCAGCCTACTTCGAAAACGTCTTCCTTTAGCTCGTCATTGGGATCTTCTTTAGGCTCTTTATTAGGATCTTCGGGATCGCAATTTGAAGCGTCCCCCTCGAGTTCGCACGATCGCGATTCGATCGGAATCAAATGGAGCGCCCACGATGAGAACGACGATCAGTTGGTCTACTCAATTTACTACCGGGGAGATGGTGAGACGCGGTGGCTGTTGCTAAAAGACGGGGTCACCGACAAGGCCTATTCCTTCGATTCCAGTCTGCTGCCGGATGGCGGTTATACGGTAAAGGTGGTCGCCTCGGATGCAGCTTCGCACTCTCCAGCGGAAGCGCTGACGGCGGCGCGGGAAAGCCGCCGCTTCGAAGTCGACACCACGCCTCCGCGCGTGGAGAATGTTACGGCTGCGTTAGAAAATGGTCAGCTGCACATTACATTTCGCGCCAGCGACAACTTCTCAATCATCAAGCGCGCCGAGTATTCCATCGACGCGGGAGAATGGAAGTATGTGGAACCTGTCGGTCAACTCTCCGATGCGAAGACTGAGAGCTACGATTTCAAGGCGACGCCTGAGAATATGAAGGACGAAGGCGCTTCGGTGGAACATATTGTCGTAGTGCGAGTTTATGATCGTTACGACAACATGGGCGCTGCGAAGACCTTGATTCACGGGAAATAGATTTGCGGGAGACAATTCCGCGGCAGGTGGTGCTGCCGATAATCTAGGTGAATCCCTCGCCCTCCTCCAACTCTGGCTCCGTATTGGCGCTCTTGATGGCGCTCAGCGGGCCGGCACGCCGCAGTTCGGGAAACATCCAGGCCCAGAGAGCGATCACCAACAGCGTTCCAATCCCGCCCAACACCACCGCTGGAACTGTTCCAAACCATTGTGCGGTGACGCCTGATTCGAACTGCCCGAACTCATTGGAGGTTCCGATGAACACCATGTCGACCGCCGTCACTCGTCCTCGCATCTCGTCAGGTGTGCGCAACTGCGTCAGCGTGGCACGGATGATAACGCTGATCATGTCGGTTGCTCCCAGCAGGATTAGTGCGACCAGAGAAAGAGTCAGGCTCTTCGAAATACCGAAGATGATAGTAAAAATTCCAAATCCCGCGACCGACCACAGCAGCGCCTTTCCGGCGCTTCCGCGCAGGGGCCGGTGAGCCAATGCCACAGCCATTACGGCGGCGCCCACACCCGGGGCGGTTCGCAACAGGCCCAGCCCCCAGGGTCCGGTATGTAGAATTTCGCGGGCATACACCGGCAGCAGGGCCACGGCTCCACCCAGCAGCACCGCGAACAAATCCAGAGAAATGGCGCCCAGAATCAGTTTTTCCCGCCAGATAAAATGCAAGCCGGCGAAGACGGTCTTGATCGTCGTGGGCTCGCGCCGGCGCGCGACTGGGCGCGTCTTAATTCTGAAAGTGGAAAGCATCGCACCCAGCGATGTGAGCGTCGCCACGGCATATACAACCGACGGACCACGGAAAGCCGCATAAAGAATGCCGCCTATCGACGGCCCAAGAATGGTGGCTGCCTGGAATGTGGTCGCATTCCAGGCCACCGCGTTGGGAAAATGTTCCTCCGGAACCAACTGTGGGAGGATCGAACGGCTCGCCGTACCATTAAAAGAGCGGACTACGCCCAGCAGAATCAGGACCATGTAAATGGGGCGTACCGCATGCGCACCCTGCTCCGACAGAATTAGCAGCAGGCCGGAACATATTGCGTATCCCGCGTAACACACTCCCAACAACTTGCGCCGGTCGAAGCGATCGGAAGCGTGGCCGGAAACCAGAAACAGCAGAATGCCCGGCAGGAACTGCGCCAGGCCGACCAGTCCCAAATCAAGCGCGCGTTTGGTAATGTCGTAAACCTGCCATCCCACCGCTACGGCCTGCATTTCGACCGCAGCGACGATCAGGAAACGCGCAATCTGGAAGAGCACGAAATCGGGGTGAGTGAATGCTACGCGTCCTGCTCTGGAATCGATCGGCGATGACATTTATTTGTGCAGCGAGCGTCCAACGCAATGTCTCTAATTTGCCACAGAACTGAAAGCTGTGGCTCGGCGCGGGTGAATTTAACGCCAAATGCAAAAGAAATCTTAGTCCCGCTCAAGAAATAAACTTGGCACGCGTCGCGGCCAAGAGCTTAGTTGACTCATTGGCATGAGTCAAATAGACTATCCTAATGGCTAAAAGACTCCAGGTCATTTTGCAAGATCCCGACTATCGCGAGATTCAGAAGATGGCGCGTGCCCGCCACATGTCAATCGCCGAGTGGGTAAGGCAGGCTCTGGAGCGGGCGCGCGAACGCCAACCTCTCGGCGAACCGAGTAAGAAGCTCGAAATTGTTCGTGCTGCAGCCCGCCATGAATACCCAACTGCCGACATCGACCGGATGCTGACGGAAATCGAGCGCGGGTACGGTAGCGGCGTAGATTCGTGATCCTCGTCGACTCCAACATCCCAATGTACTTGGTTGGGGCATCACACCCTCACAAGAATGACGCGCAGCAGTTGCTGGAAAGGTTGGTAAGCGAACGCCAGCGTCTAGTTACCGATGCCGAGGTACTGCAAGAGATTCTCCACCGATATTCGGCGATTAACCGGCGCGATGCGATTCAGCCTGCCTTTGATGCTCTTCTTGGAATTGTTGATCATGTGTTTGCAGTCGATCTCGCCGCCATCGAGCGCGCCAAGGCCATCGTACTCGGCAACCCGCGACTATCCTCGCGCGATGCCCTGCACCTAGCGATCATGCAGCAGCATGACATCGAGCGCGTCCTGACCTTCGACTCTGGTTTTGATGGTTTTCCTGGGATTACGCGCTTGCATTAAAGAACGGCTAAAGCGATCCGCTGATGCAACCTAAATGCTAGACTTCCGGTTCTACCCAATCGGAGGTGCGCCATGCGCCATTCGTCTGCGGTTGGCGACGAAGTTCGATGGATTTAGACTGAATTGAATGCCGCTAAAAATCTACAGACTACGCCGCTGGTTGGCGGTAATGGCTGTTCTATTTACGGCCGTGGTCGCTGGCATGTATTTTTATGCCCGACTCCGCCAGCATAGCGTCCTCAAAGGATTTCCCGGAAAAATAGGTTTCGATATCAAACAGACCGCCAGCGGTTTTCAATTTTCAAAATCAGAATCGGGGCGCACGGTGTTTACCATCCGCGCCAAGAACGTGAAGGAGTTCAAGCTCAACGGACATGCCGAACTGCATGACGTGACCATCATCCTCTACGGCCGCGACACCTCGCGCTTTGATCAGATTTATGGGGAAGATTTCACCTTCGATCAGAAATCCGGGGATGTAACTGCCAAAGGTGAGGTCGAGATTGATCTGCAGGCGAATCCGGGTGGCATCAACGCGCCCGACCAATCGTCTCCTGCAGAAATTAAGGATCCGATTCACCTCAAAACCAGCGACCTGGTCTTCAACCGGAATAGCGGCGACGCTTCCACCGATGCGCGGGTCGATTTTCGTACTCCTCAAGCCACGGGCTGGGCCGTGGGAGTTCGCTATGCAGCAAAAACCGCAACGCTCACGCTGGCCTCGCAGATTCATGTGACATTAAGCGGCCAGGAGGGCTCCACGCTTTTCGCCGACCACGGCACCATCACCCGCGAGCCCCGAGAAATTAAGCTGGATCATCCTCTGATGAAGCGTGACGGTGGAACTCTGCAGGCGGAGCAGGCCACATTTTTCCTTGGGCCGGAGAATGAAGTGCAGCGGATCCTCGCGTCGGGAAATGTGAACGCGGAATCCGCAGAAGAATCCGGGACCAAGACGGAACGAAAAGAAATAAGCGACAAGGACAATAAAACTCAAGGCCGGATGCTGGCGCGGGCCGACCAAGCCGAGCTTCTTCTTACCGGCAAACAGAACCAGCTACGCATCGCCACGCTCACCGGAAAAGTTCACGTGGAACGCACCGGCTTTCAGCCCATGCAGGGCGACGCCGGAAAAGCGATCCTGGATTTTGCCGGCCAGAACGAACTGAGGAAAGTTCATGCCTCTGATGGAGTACGCCTGGCGCGGCGTGGTGAAGGGAAAACAAGCGCCAAACTCGCCGATGGCTCCGCTCCACAAGATCTCGACATTGCAGCTCCCATCATTGATTTCTTCGTGATCGGCGGACGACGCCTGGATCGCGCACAAACATCCGGCGCCGCCAGGATCACCATCTCACCTTCGCAGAATGAGAGCTCACCCTCCCTTGAACGCACGGTCATCACGGCAGGACGCTTCGATGCCAAGTTTGACGCGACTTCGACTGGCAAGAGCCGGCTGGCTTCGCTCCATGGGGAGCCAAACGCGAAGATAGTAAGTGTAGCTCCGGGCGTGCCGGACCGCGTCAGCACCAGCCAACTCTTGAACGCCACATTTCTGCCGGAGGGTGGAATCGCCACCATCATCCAGCAGGGAAGCATCTTCTATACGGATGGCCAACCGCCCGATAAACGCACCCAGGCCTGGGCCGACAAAGCGCTCTATACTCCAGCCGATCACATTCTGCTTCTCACTGGCAGCCCACGCGTCACCGACGGTGGCATGACGACTACCGCCAACACCATTCGCATGAACCGCTCTAGCGATGAGGCTCTCGCCGATGGCGACGTAAAGAGCACTTACAACGACCTTAAAGAACAACCAAACGGCGCCTTGTTAGCTACGTCCTCGCCGATCCATGTGACTGCCACCAGGATGACGGCGCAAAATTCTCCGGCGACCGCTTTGTACCAGGGCAACGCCCGGCTCTGGCAGGATGCGAACGTTATCGAAGCTCCTTCCATCCAATTCGACCGGGACCATCGCTCGCTGGTCGCCCTAGGTACACCCGCAAAACCCGTGTCGACGGTTTTGGTCCAGGCGACGAAGGGCAAGCCGGAATTCAATGGCTCCAAAACCAAGCAGACGCGAAATACTGAGTCCGCAAAAGGCGAATATAAAGCGAATATAAAAAAATCTGCAAAAAAACCTGAAAGCGGTCCCATAACGGTAACTTCGCTACGACTGACCTACACTGACAACCAACGAGACGCTCACTACGAAGGCGACGTCGTCGCCAATGGAACCGGCTTCAGAGCTACCGCCAATGAGATGAACGTTTACTTTTCGTATAACACCCAAACACAAGAGAAGCAATTACTTAACAGCACTGGCAAGGTCGAACGAATGGTTGCCCAAGGCGATGTAGTTATTCAGGAACCGGGACGACGTGCGAACGGTCAAACCCTCGTCTATACCACCTCAGACGACAAGTTCGTACTGACCGGCGGACCGCCTAGCATTTTTGATGCCGAACGTGGCAAGATTACCGGCGATTCATTGACTTTCTTCAGGGCCGATGATAGGGTGCTCGTAGTTGGCGAAGCAAGAACTCCTGTGGTAACTCAAACGCGAGTGACCAGATAAATGATGGTCGGTGGGCATAAAAATCGGCGGCGATCAGGAAACATAAATCCATGAACATAAATGGCAAGATAAATGCGTACCCTAGCCACCGATGAGATTGGCAAGTCGTATCGTGGCCGTCGAGTTGTAAATGGTGTCAGCCTGCAGGTTGAGCAGGCGGAAGTAGTCGGGTTACTTGGTCCTAACGGCGCAGGAAAGACCACAACCTTCTACGCCATCGTCGGCCTCATCCCCCCTGATACTGGCCGGGTGCTATACGACGGTCAGGACATTACTGACGTTCCCATGTACCTCCGGGCCCGCCAGTATGGCATCAGCTATCTCCCTCAAGAAGCTTCGGTTTTTCGCAAACTCACGGTTGAGGAAAACATCCTCGCGGTGTTAGAGGCGCAGCCGATGTCCTGGCACGAGCGCCGCGAGAAGATGGAGAAATTTATCGATGAACTTGGGTTGGAGCACATTCGGCAAAATCGGGGTTACGCGCTTTCCGGCGGGGAACGCCGACGCGTGGAAATCGCCCGCTGCCTGTGCATCAATCCGACCTTCATCTTGCTTGACGAACCTTTTTCCGGGATCGATCCCATCGCCGTTCTCGACCTGCAGAAAATCATTAGCAGCCTGCGGGCCAGCGGGATTGGAGTGCTGATCACCGATCACAACGTACGCGAAACGCTTTCTGTAACCGATCGCGCCTACATCATCGACGACGGCAGAATCTTCCGTCACGGCAAGCCGGAGCAGTTGGCGGGCGATCCGGAAGTGAGAAGGGTGTATTTGGGGGAGAGTTTTTCGCTGGTCTAAACGGTCGCAACAGAGTTTTGAAAGGGCGCGTCTTCAGACGCGCTGGCGAGGATGAGTTCGGGCGGACCCGGTAGACGCATCGGAGTCTCGCCTTTTAGGCGCTGAGGAAGACGTGCGAAGAATGACGAAGCTGCCAACTACAACCGACTAAAGACATGGTATTACTTCAGCACAAATTAAGCGTCAAACTTTCCCAACGCCAGATCCTTACGCCGGGTCTCGTGCAGATGGTGTCCGTCCTCGCGCTCAACAAGCTCGAGCTCAAAGACATGATCAATGCCGAGATGGTTGAGAACCCGGTGCTTGAGGAGCTCGAAGACTCCGTTCCGTTAATCGACGACGTCGGACGCAAAGAAGAGGACCGCGACCGACTTACGGCCAAAACTTCCACCGAAGAAGCTCCCATTACAGCCGAGAAAAAAGATCCTTTCGAAGAGATCGATTTCGGCTCATTCTTTCAGGATTACCTCGATCCTGGCTATCGTACGCGCGGCGAGATGGAAGAGATCGAGCGGCCATCGTTCGAGAATTTTCTCTCGAAGCCCACAAATCTTACGGATCATCTCGCCTGGCAACTTGGCGCCTTGAGCCTTCGCCCAGAGGTCCGGGAGGCCGCCGAGCAGATCATCGGCAACCTGAACGAAGACGGCTATCTGATCGCCAGCGATGAAGAAATGCTGGGCATTGCCCCGCCTGCTACCCCCGAGGCTGACGCCGCAACCGCAAAAAATATCGTCAGCGAAGCTCATGCCCTGGGATTGGATGAGCCCACGGACGAGCCCGTCAATGACGCCATGAGCGAGCCCGTCGTCAATGCGACTGCCTCTGCGGATGGAACGCTGAGTGTGTCGGCCGATGTTGCGCCTGCCGACGCCGAACCCGCTCCGTACGCGAGCTCATCGGTATTCAGTACGGAAGTGTTCAGTACGAATTCCGCGGAGCCCTCCGCGAGCTCAATTTTCGATTTAGCCGCCGCAAGTTCGTTGGCCGAAGCCTCGTTCCCCAGCAATGGACATTTGTCCGCGGCAGCCGCATCCGCTCCTGAGTCCCTGCCGACGGCGGCGTCCACTCCCAGGCCGGCTTCCGCCTCCGCTCCCAAGATTGCCCCCAGATTTGTTCCTCGATTTACCTCCGAGGATCTTCAGGAAGCTCTCGAAGTCATACGGCAACTCGATCCTCCCGGCGTGGGTTGCCGCACCCTTCGCGAGTGCCTGCTTCGCCAGTTGAGCTATCACCAACAGCAGCTGGCGCAAAGCAAGAACGGAGACAAACCGGTCAACGGCACCGCGCACATCTTGCAGGATGCGATCGCCATCGTCGACCAGCATCTGCGTGCAGTGCAGAGCAAGCAGCATAAAGAAATCGCCAAAGCGATCGGCCGCCCCGCCGAGGCCGTTCAGCACGCCCTCGACTATATCCGCACGCTCGACCCGCGTCCCGGCCTGCAATACAACAAAAGCCAGGCCCGCCTGATCGAGCCTGATGTCGCCTTCATCAAGCATGGAGATGAGTGGCTGGTTCTCATGAACGAGGACGATCTGCCGCAACTCCGATTGAATCCCGCATACAAAAAGCTGGTCACTCGCGAGACCAACGACAAGAACACTCGGGACTATGTCAAAGAGCGCTACAAGAGCGCCATCCAGCTGATCAAGAACATCGAGCAGCGGAAGCAGACCATCACCAAGGTCTGCTACTGCATCGTCGCCCGCCAGCAGGACTTCCTGGAAAAAGGCATCGATCAGCTGAAACCGATGATGATCAAGGAAGTCGCGGAAGAAATTGGAGTTCACCCTTCTACCGTGAGCCGCGCGGTCGCCAGTAAATACGCGCACACGCCGCAAGGCGTCTTCGAACTGCGCTACTTCTTCAGCGAAAGCGTGCAAGGCCCCGAGGGCGGCAACACCAGTCTGCTTATCTTGAAACGCCGGGTGAAGAAGATAATCGATGAAGAAGATCCCAGCCGTCCGCTGACTGACGAGCAACTCACTCGTATTCTGCAATCGCAAGGCATCCAGGTCACTCGCCGCACCGTGGCCAAATACCGTGAAGACATGCGCATCCCCAGTACCCACCAACGCCGAGTGAAAGAATGAAAAAGAGTTAGGAAAAAGCAGCCTTACCCTGAGTGGCTCTGTGTCCTCAGTGTTTCAGGATTCTGATCTTGCTTTGCAGGAGCGCCGCGCATGAACGTGGAATTCACCGGCCGTCAATACGAAATCACCCCCGCCGTCCGCAAGGAAGTCGAAACCGGCCTCGCCAAAATCCGTAAAATTCTGGGCGACCGCTTTGAAGCGAAAGCCATCCTTGCCGTCGAAAAGCACCGCCACAAAGCCGAGATCACCATCAATCCGCCGAAGGGTCCGCTCGTTGGTCTTGCTCAGGCCAAGGACATGATGATGGCCGTCAGCCAGGCCCTGGACCATCTCGAGAAGCAGGCTGTGAAATACAAAAGCAAATGGCAATCGAAGAAGCGCTCCGCACGCAAGACCGAAGAAGCGAAGAAATGGAACGGCGGCTCGATCCCGCAAAATCCAACTTCAGCTGCTCTGAACACCAAGGTCGGCCTGACGGAGAAGACTGCCGTCCCCGTTGCCGTGCATCGCTATCCCGCCGTGGCCAGGACCACGGAAGTTCATCTGGTGCGCTCCAGCGAAGCCGTCGCCATGCGTCCCATGACCCTCGAAGAAGCCATCAAGGAAGCCCACTTTCGGGACCGCGATGTATTCATCTTCCGCGACCCGAAAGGCAAACTGATGATTCTGCACCGCACGCGCGAGGGGAAGATGGAACTGATCGAAGCTCCGTAAATGCACATGCGGGGCTAGTCGTACTCGGCGCCAGCGAATAGAATTTCGAAGTGATAGGAAGGAGGTTCGTAGAATCCCTTAGATTTTCCGACCCCAAACGTGAGAGTTCAAGGATGGCTCCGCCGAGCCGTTCTATAAATACTTTAGCCACCAATCATCCCGCCGCGCCTTCAACTCCGCAAACCACCGGCACGCAAAATAAAGCAGCAGGATCGCAATTCCCCACACCAGGTAAAGCAGTGGAAGACTCCACTCATAACCCGCCGGTGCCTCCGGATTTCCCATGGGATGATTCGTAAACAACCACGGGCTCACATAACCTAGCCGAACCTTACAGACAACCAGCGCCAGTGCATGGATCAGGGGAATGTGCAGCATGTAAAAGAAAAACGGCACCCTCCCAAACAAAGCAACCGCGCGCGCGATCCCGCCGCGCAACCCCTCCATCCAAGGCATCAGCGCAATCATCGGCCCCAGCGTCATCAACAAAAACAATAATGACGCCGGATATTTACTCGTGTTTAGAAAGGAGAAAAATCCTGGCATCGGGGGCCGGCCGTTCCAGCCTTGCGTCGCCGCATGCCACGCCCGCGGGTCGCCGTACAGATTAAATCCCCGTAGCACCATAAAAAGTGCAATTGCAGCAATTCCGATGATGAAACAGAGTCGATCTCTCCGTCGCCTTTCGAACCGCAGAACGTCGCCGAAGGCGTAACCTGCCGCCATTACTCCAATCCACGGAATGATCGAATACAGCACAATCAGATTCGGCCCGTTTGGTGCAAACTGAACCGGCCCGGCAAAGAATCCCACGTAGAATATTTTCCAAAGGCCGGAAAACTTGTTGGCATCCATTCCCTCCAGCAACTTACCCATTCGCGAATCCATCAGATTATGCGCCGCCATAATCGTCACGCCAATCGCTCCCACTACTCGCAACGGCAGCTTTATGAGTCCCGCCAGCAGGATCATGCAGCATCCGATGACCCAGATCACGCCCGCCATTTCATAGTGACGAAAATCAAAATTGAAGGTCCACGCAATTCGCAGAAAAGTCAGCTCGAGAAAAATGAGCCAGAGCCCCCGAGTGACCAAAAACTTCGAGACATCGGAATGCTTTCGCCCATAGAAAAAGACGCTGGTTCCCGCCAGGAAGACAAATCCTGGCGCACAGAAATTGGTGACCCAGCGGGTAAAGAAAACCCCCGCCGTCGGCCCACCTGCCGGCACGCCGGAGAAAACCCGCACATGATCGATCGCCATCAGAATCATTAGCGCCCCGCGAATCAGATCGATGGATCCGATGCGAGACTTCGATTGAACCGGCGCAGGAGCCTGCGCAGCGGCGAGAGTAGCGCTCATAAATTCGCCCTCTTTCGCGCGGAAGCAATTCGACCACGCTCCCGCCTAGGAGTGACACATTACCACGCTCCGGCTGGCCGTGCCAGCCAACTTTGCTTCGCGCGAATACGGGGAGGCCGGGTTAGGGCAGCCGCTACCGGCTGCGCGGCGGACCGGGTTTATCGGGCAGATTGTCGGGCTGCCGGAATGCAGGAGTATAGAAGGAGTATAGAAGGAACTACTTGCCCGCGCTTATATCGACTTCGAACCCATAGCTTTTTAGCACATCGCCGATCGCCGGGGTTTTGACGAACTCAACAAACTGTTGCGCCGCTTCCTGATTCTTCGATGATTTAAGAATGACGCAGGCCTGCGCAATCGGGGGATAGTCACCCGAAGGGGTTTCAAAGTAGCGCCCTTTGTCCTCCATGTTCGGCGACAATGCCAGAGACAAAGCGACAATTCCCACATCGGCCGCGCCCGAAACTACGAATGACGCGGTTTCGGCAATATTTTCTCCCAGCACGAGCTTATCTTTCACCTTGTCATAGAGATTTTCTTTTTGCAGCGCGGCGACGGCCGCCTTCCCGTAGGGAGCATGTTGCGGATTGGCAACCGCAATCTTCTTTACGGAAGGATCGAGCAAAGCCTTCATTCCGGAACTCAGATCTAGCTTCGATCCGTTCGGAACCCAGATTACGATCTTGCCCCGAGCGTACTGAAAGTAGCTGCCCGGTACGGTCAATCCCGCCGCCTCAAGCTTTTGCGCGTAATCCAGATTCGCGGAAAAGAAAGCGTCAAATGGTGCTCCATTCTGAATCTGCTGAAAAAAATTCCCCGAAGATCCATAAGTCGGCTTGACCATCTTGCCCGTCTGCTTCTGATATCGGCCGGCAATATCCTGCATGGCAAATTGCAAATCGGCAGCGGCCGCGACGCTCAAGTCTTGCGCCGCGCAGAACTGCGACACAAGTGCGCTTACCACGACTGCGATCAGGCCTATTTGTCGAACGTCCATCGACTTTCTCCTAACGTCTATAATCGTCATATGCCAATCTCAGCACGAAACAAGTTGCGTGGAACCATCGAGGAACTTCAGCTTGGGGATATCATGGCCCACGTGGTGGTCCGCGTCGGCGACAACCTTATCGAAAGCGCCATCACCCGCCGCAGCGCCGACGAACTGAAACTCAAGAAGGGCGATACCGTGACTGCCGTGGTAAAAGCCACCGAGGTAATGATTCAGAAAGACTGAAGCGGGAGCTTGCTGAATTCTCCTACTGTACTTCCACAATCTTCAATCCGGTCACTTGCCTCACCCAGCGCGCCATTCGCTTCTCATTCGGAATCACAATGCGGTAGGGTCCCTCTTTAGAATCCATCGGCTTGCCATCTTTCAGGAAGGCCAAAACGAATTTCTTATCGCTGAATGCCGGATCGATTTCCGGGAGCGCAATCACAACCCGATAGCCGTCGGCGGCTTCCACCAGCAGGCAAGACGCCATTCGTTTTCCTCTCAGCGTGTCGCCCAGTGGAACTCCGCCTTTCTCCACGACGGCCCTGAGTTCGACCCCCTCGAAAGAAGTGCCTTCAACGGTAACTTTGATACGCGGCAAGTTTTCAATTTCCGCGCGAGTTAAGACGGCCTGCTTTCCGTTCTCGGTTTTGAACGGTCAGTTGCTGTGAATGCAGCAATCCAGTGTGAAGAACTAGGGCCAGAAGCAGCGCGGGAAACGCACGAGCTTTTCTCATATTCAAACCCGCAGAATCATCACTTCGGTGGCTTTGATCAGAGCGGCGGCCGTCTGCCCTGCCTTCAACTGCATTTCTCTCGCGGAACGCGCGGTAATGATCGACGTGATTTGCTGACCGCCAATCGAAATCCTTACTTCCGCCATCAGGCCGCTGATGCGGACCGAATCGATTCTTCCCACCAACTGATTGCGCCCGCTTACTTTGCGAATCACTCCTGCGCGTTCCTGTTCCGTTTTCCCGCGCGTTCTGTAAAGCAGGCGGTCGAGTTCGCTCAGCGGAATGCGGTGATGGCCTCCGGCGGTTTTGATGCTGCGAATCTTCTTCTTGTAGATCCACTGCTTGATCGTGGGGAAACTGATTCCAAGTTGCAAGGCGGCGTCACGTAATTGCAGCAAGTCTTCACTCCCGCTTTTTTGCCGCTCCTCACGCCCAGACTGTCCGTTCCTTCGCATTGGAACGAAATCCTAATCGCCAGATCGGTTGCCGGTCAACAAGACCGCAACTTTACACATAGTAAAACACCTGTAATCAAAACGTATAGATATGCATTAGAATCGACTACCGATCTGTATCGAATGTACACTCACAAGTTAATTTGACTGTCTTAAGTCGGCTATCGTCTGCAAGGAGGCTTATGCGTAAGGCTGCTCTCTTCCTGGTTGCGGTTGCGATGTGTCTCACAACAAAGATTACTCTCGCGCAGGGGAGCGTGAGCTTGTCCGGCGTGGTGACGGACCAAACCGGCGCGGCCCTTCGCGATGTTGTGGTGACAATCAAGAACGTCGACACAGGTGCAACGCGAAAGAGCGCAACCGACGGTGGAGGGCACTATCGGGAGTCCGGCCTGCCTCCGGGGCGTTTCGAGATTCGAGCGGCAAAACCAGGGTTTGCGGATGAAACGCGCATGGGAATCAGTTTGGCGGTTGGCCAGGACGCCGCGGTGGACATTAGGATGCAGCTGAGGACCCCCGACNNGCGGCCACGAGTTCGCCACTACGGATTGCGCGCTGAGCTGGCACGGCATCACGCTGTATGGTGCGTATGACGTTGGCGTCGGCTGGGTCAGCCACGGTTTACCGGAAAACGGCTACAACTATGAAGGCGAATCTCTGGTGAACCGAAATGGCTATCAACATCGATTCCTCGTCGCGCCGAACAACCTGTCACAAACGGGATTTGGCATCAGGGGCAAGGAGGAGTTCGCGCCCGGCTGGTCGGTTGTTTTCAACGCTTCCACTGGCATCAACCCGCAGTCTGGCCTTCTGGCGAATGCGTCAAAAACCGACATCATCAACAACGGCCTTCCCAGAAGTAGCTATTCGATCGCCATCGACGGCGCGCGTGCGGGCCAACCATTCAATGACCAATACTATGGCG
>PLUJ01000064.1 GCA_003165455.1 Acidobacteriaceae bacterium
CGGACAAGCTCTGGAAGATGTTTGATGGTTTGAATCCGGAGTAGGAGAGCCGCTGGCTTGCAGTCGCACTTCTCAGCACATCAAGCGGAAGACTAATGAGAACGGGCGCCCTAAGTTAAAGAATCTTAGGTTTCGATTGCAATGTGGCAGATGCGGCCCACCAGGTAGTCCGCCGGGGATTTTCCATCTTCCGCAACGATCACTTCGATTGGAGAGGCCTGGTTATGGGGGCGCAAGATCAGGTTGTTCCCGGCCGTTTCGACATATTTCACAGTGCAAGTTCCGTCCTTGAGAACGGCGTATAAGTTAGGCTCGCCTTTGCGGTAGGGCTTGAGCGAATTGTAATGCCGGTCGATAAGTAGAGTTGCGCCAGGCATAAGGCGCGGGTACATGCTCATTCCTTCAGTGTGGTCCACCTTAATTAAGACGAAGCGTTCCCAGTCTTCGCGATTGCCTTCTGTATCTGGTTTCAGCTTCTTGAGGAAGGTTTTCTTGAATTTCAACATTTCCCTGACGTGCATGCTGGTGAGGAGAGGCTGTGTGGCAGCGACGGTGGCGTCGGTCAACAGGACGTTCTGAAATTCGTCATTGCTGGGAGGAAGGATGGAAGCGCGTTTGTTGACTTCGGAAGGATCGAGCAGATCGAGTACGGAGAGATGCTGGACGGCNNGGCTCAAGCCGCGCTTGCGATTGAGAAAATTGGAGATGTGAGCCTGCTTGAATCCGGTTTGTTGCGCCAGACGGAGGCCAGTGAGATCTCCTTCTTCAATGCGCCCCCAAAGAGTGTCGCGCAACTTGTCTTGAAGCACTCGAAATTTCATAGCTAGGAGTATAGCATGCAAGGTATAGCAATTTGCTAATTAGCGGCGATTTCCACAGCCCGAAGGGTATATCAACCTTGACGATGATTATGCACTTGACACAGAATATCGCGATTTGCTAGTATTATTGCATGAAACTGATAGAGGTCACCAAGGCTTTTGCAACCGAGGAGCAATGCTTAGAATATCTCGAAGCTAAGCGATGGCCGAATGGGGTGCGCTGCCTCACTTGCGGGTCAAAGGAAATCTCCCGCATCACACGCACTGTGACGAAGAAATCCGACAACAAACGAGCCAAGCTCTATCAGTGTCTAGAGAAAACCTGTAAAGCGCAGTTCTCCGCCACTACGGGAACGATCTTCAACGGCTCCCACCTCTCGCTGGATAAGTGGTATATGGCGATTGCGCTCATCGTAGACGCAAAGAAGGGCATGAGCGCCTTGCAACTATCGCGTCATCTCCAAGTCAATTACCGCACCGCTTGGTATCTGGCGCACCGCATTCGCGAAGCCATGCTTGACCCTGATGGCCTGAAGCTGACTGGCACCGTAGAAATCGACGAAACCTACATTGGAGGAAAGCAGCGCGGCAACAAGCGCAAGCTCTTGAACAAAGACGTGGTGATCGGTATGCGGCAGCGCGGTGGTCCTCTCCGGCTCGTCCAGGTCAAAGACAACCGGCAAGGCACGGTCTATGAAGCCATCGCCCAGCACGTTGACCACAAGGGCGCAAAAGCGATTATGACGGACGAATCGCGCATCTACGATTTCCGGCTAACCAAGTTCCACAAGGTTCCTCACTCGCGTATCAAGCATGAGAGTGGCGAATATGTTAAAGGCCACATCCACACGAACACCGTAGAGAACTCGTTCTCACTGCTGAAACGCGCCGTCATGGGCACGTACCACCAGCTTTCGATAAAGCACCTGCAACGCTATTTGAACGAATTTTCCTACAGGTTCAATCGGCGGGAAGATGCGGAATTATTCGAGAACACAGTCATGCGGATGGCTGGCGCAAAGCCCATGCCGTATAGCAAGCTGATCGAGGAGAATGCGTTTACGCCGTTTGTGCGGCCTAATTTTTCTACAGAGAAATAAGATTGGAAGTCTGAGCCGACAACTGCCGGGATGCTACTTGAGTGATAGAATTCAACTCTGGACGCACGATTGGCGTGCTCGCCGGCTGCGATATACTATTGAAGCGTTGCGGGATGATGGACGCAGAAGCGTATGGGATTGCGTTCGTTGTTGAACGCGAGGCAGGCACACTAGTAACGTCATCCCAAGGCATAATCTTCATTATTTTAGGGTTCTGCTACCGTATTGTCAATAGCAAGATGTGCTCTGTTTTCATTCAGTTTCCCATCGTTGTTGGAGTGTGAGTAACTGTACGTGAATGCCAGCCATAGGGGGAGGGGCTGGGGCACCTCTGATTTCGTATTCAAGTTTGACAACGTCTGTGCGGTTAACGGATTCCACATATGCCAGTTTAGCTGTGGCTGGAGGAGTCGTTGCCCCTGCAGCAGTCACGTTAGGTATTTGTGCAAGAAACTCAAAAACTTGATTAAAGGGTTCTTCCAGTTTCATCTCTGACTCGTATTCCAGATACAAATCCCACATTAACTCCTCGACTTTCGTCGGCGGATCTACGACAGTTTTCAATCCAACTTGTTCTTTGGCCTCTTTTCGGTTGATCGGATGCCCATGATAGAAGAGTTTTGAAGTCAGATTGTCTACGATTTCTTCAATGGCATGCTCGTCTGCAGTCTTGCTCATATGCAAAGCGAGCAGTTTCCGTGCCATCATTCGAGATTGCGATAAAGACCGCTTCACATTTCCGAGCGCAAGTGGGTGAACTTTCTCCGCCAGAATTTTGAAGGCTTGTACCAGTTCATCTTCATGCTGAATGCCGGCATCTTCCTTGATTAGGGCAATGTAGGCCGTAACGTCTTCAACACTTATCCCAAGATTTTGTCCAGGACGAACTGGATCAGGCGGGTTGAAACTGTTCGTAACAGTCGGATCAGTCGGCCCTAGCATTCCCATTGGATGCATGGCTATTTCATGCGCGCCGAGCGCTGTCAAGGTGGCGGCACTAAAAGCCTTGTGGGGAACGAGCACGGAGAACTTATTCGCACGCTCTCGAATCAGTGTGACCAACCGCCAAGGCACTGTCCCGTCGCCACCATTGCTGTGCAAGAAAAGATCAATTTTCGCGTCGTCTTTAGGCTTAGTCAGGAACTGAAGATGGTCATACACTTTGCGGATCGAATCCATGGCCATCTGAGTTTCAAGGTTTGCCCTGGTATTCGTTACATAGGAAATGACATAGGTCCCGCGCTCTTTCTGCAGAGCTTCAATAAGCTCAATTCGCTTCTCTTTGCTCGTCTTGGCTGTAGGTGGTGGCGGCGGTGAAGCAGGTGGTGGTTGAGGAGGTTGTGACGGTGTAGGTTGTTGTGTTCCCATGCTCACCTCATTTTAGGCTCTCTTCACGGGTTTCGATTGAATCAACTTTTCTAAAACTCCATCGAATACGTTCTTATCGACTCTGAGCCGCTTCTGTGGCGGTCTTGCCGACTTCGCTTTTTTCGGACTTTTTGCGGTACTCACGTCTGTGGCCTCTCGTTATTCCTCAGGTCCTGCACAGCTTTTTGTCGCTTTCCACACTAAATCC
>PLUJ01000091.1 GCA_003165455.1 Acidobacteriaceae bacterium
GGAATCCACTTCGGATAGTAGAGAGTGAGGTCGCCGGCAGTGGCGGGAATTTTCAGCTTGGCATGGAAGATTTTGCGGGGAGCTGAAGTTGCGTCGACGAAGAGGGTGACGGGTGGGGTGGCCGACCATGCCGAGAGAGAGAGGAAAACAACTAAAAATGCCGCCAGGAATGTGGAGCGTTTCATAAGTTAGATCGCGCAGTCGGGAAGCCCTTCACCGGCTCTGCGGAATCGTTGATTCTATCAGCCAGCGCAATCGGCGGTACAGGGATGTGCCCGCGCTGCTATCATCTCGACGATGTCACGACGCGGGAAGTTCATCACGTTCGAAGGTCTGGATGGAGTGGGCAAGAGCACGCAAGTGCACAAGCTGGGGGAGGCTCTCCGCGCCGAAGGACGCAAGGTGATCGAGACCCGAGAACCTGGCGGAACGGCAACGGGCGAGAAAATTCGGCGCGTCTTACTGGATTCGGCGACCGAGGAACTCTCGTCGATGGCGGAGATGGCTTTAATGTTTGCTTCGCGGGCGCAGCACATTGCCGAGGTGATTCTGCCGGCATTGGAACAAGGAGCAGTCGTACTGTGCGACCGATTCACGGATTCGACGGAGGCGTACCAAGGGAGCGGACGAAAACTGGGAAGTGATGCCGTGCTCGATTTGCATCGGGTCCTGTGCGGTAACTTGCAACCGGATTTGACGATCCTATTGGACAACGATTTGGCGAAGAGTATTGGCCGGGCGCGGAGGCGGAACCTGAAGGCTGCCCTGCATGCCAAGAGCGCGGGCAAACACGCGGATGAGAATCGTTTCGAACAACAGAATCGTGCATTCTTTGCGCGGGTCCGCGCGGGCTATGAGGCGATTGCCGCGCGAGAGTCGCGGCGTGTCAACGTGGTGGATGCAAGCGGCACTCCTGAGGAAACCCACAAGCGGATTATGGAAGTTGTTCGGAAGCAATTGAAATAAGGAAGAACGCCGCTGCCTGGAAGAAATTGAAGCTTAACGTTCCGACTCACTTCATCGTTGAAAATCTGACCAAAGCCTGACCTTTACGACAACTTACTTCCACAGATAATAAAATCCAACGTGTTGCTCCATCATTTTCTCGGCGTTGGGCAAATACTGCGATATGTCGCCCAGCATTAGATCGAGCAAGGTCTTGCGATCTTTTTCCGGATGCACGAGCGTGGGCTCGCCGGAAATACCCACTGATTTCGCCGTATCTTTGACCACGGCCTGGAAGTCGCCGATGTTGTCGATCAACTTCATCGATAGCGCTTCCTGACCCGTCCAAACCTTACCGTTTGCAATTGATTTCACATCATCGAATTTCATGCCGCGGCCATCGGCCACCGCCTGAATGAACTGCCCGAACATGTTATCGATCAGCGATTGCATGTAAGCCTGCTCCGCCGGGGTAAGGTCTCGAGCCGGATTGCCAGTATCTTTAAACTCCCCGGTTTTGAGCACGACGCTTTTGAGCTTTGCCCACTTCAATAGATCCCCGTAGTTCACCCATTCGGCGATGACGCCAATCGAACCCACAATGCTGCCTTCGTCGGCATAAATCTTGTTCGACGCAGCAGAAACGTAATATGCTCCACTGGCGCCCACCGTCTCAATCGATACGACAATGCGCTTCTTCTTCTCCTCGCGGATGCGCTTGACCTCGCGGTAGATTTCCTCTGACGCAGCAACGCCCCCGCCGGGCGAATTCACATGAAGGATGATCGCCTTGATCGAAGAATCATCGTTGAACTTCTTCAACTCGCCCACGACCGGCTCAGGCGACAGGATGACTCCATCCAGATCCACTACGCCGATGCGGTCGCCAAAACCTCCAAACGAGGCTTGGTTGCTGCCGGCGTGCAGCGTCATGTAGACCAGCGAAAAAACCGCCAGCACAAAGAGGAAGAATGCTCCTCCACCGATTAAAATCCAGAGCAGCGTGCGCGAGCGTCTTTCGGACATGGATAAAGTTTAGCACCCAACCTAAGGCATAAGCACTTTAAGCGTGCCAGGTTCCACTCCGATTTCAACGGGCGTTCTGCACACATATTCTCCGTCGGCGAAAACGTCCAGCGGAGTCACGCATTCCACGCGCAGGCGAGCAGTTTTGAAATAGTCGACTTCGCGAAGCCGCAAGTGACGGCCAAAATAAACGGTAGGGAAAGCGCAAGCCAGTTTCCAAGGACGAATGGCATCGATCACGCATACGTCGAGCTTGCCGTCATCCATTCGTGCGAGAGGGGCAATCTTCATTCCACCGCCGTAAATTGCGGTATTCCCGAAGGCGGCAAGCGTGGTGGGACGTTCGCCAAGGGTCGTCCATTTACCGTCCGACTCGATCCTTGAGATCGTAATTGGAAGCGGTTCGAAGGGGAAAATAGCTGACAGCGCCGCCAAGGCGTATCCCCCGCGTCCTCGCAGCCAGCGCGGCAGTCGATTCGCCCGGCGAGCTACTTCTCCATCCAGCCCAATGCCGGCCACGCTGCAAAAGTAATGTGAGTCCTTACCGCTTGGTGGGGTCGCGTCGCCCGGATGGTCGCACAAAGCGGTAATCACTCCCAAGTCGATATTGCGAATGTTAGCCCGGCCAATGAGGAATCGGCGCCAAGCTACGAGTGCATCGCCGATGTGAAGCAGCCCCAGGGCGCGAGCAAAGTCGTTCCCGCTGCCTGTCGGGATCACCAATACCGGCAACAAGAGCTTTACAAGCTCGCTGAGATGGCAATGAACCGTGCCGTCGCCGCCGAACAGCAAAATAATGTCACCTTGATCGGAAACAGATGGTAGTCCAATCTGCCACTCGATGCGGTTGTCAGTCTGAAACGCTTGGAGAGTCTTTGGAGAAAATTCCGGCCCGAAGATGGCAGCTGCGCGCATGTGCGCCGTTGAGAGTAGCAGAATTCGGTCGTTAAAAGGCCGTGATGAGAAGGAATCTACTTGGTAATGGGGTGGAACAATGCGGGCGGATATTCAATTACTTAGCGATCCGTACGCGGGAATTTTTAGAAAAGTGGTAATTATATTGCACGGACGGGAATTCCAAGTAATGACAGCGGTCAGTCGGGGAATTTCGAGGAGGAGGGAGCGACCGGAGTAACTAGGTGAAACGGAGGAGCCGCGACGAGAGCTGCAAGCTTCAAGTGCCTCACTCATCTTTCGAGTAAGGGCTCGATTATGCTCGCGACAAGTAAACGCCCTCGGCGGTATCGACCTTAATCTTCTCGCCTTCGTTGATAAAGGGCGGCACTTGTACCACGAGGCCGGTTTCTGTCTTAGCCGCCTTGGTCACGCTGGAAGCGGTAGCGCTTTTCAATCCGGGCTCGGTTTCGACGACGGTGAGTTCAACGGTTTGCGGAAGCTCGATTCCTACCGCTTTGCCATCGAAAAATTCAACTTTGATTTCGAGGTTGGCGATGAGGTAATCGACGGCGTCGCCAAGGATGTCTTTGGTGAGATGAGTCTGCTCGTAGTTCGACGTGTCCATGAAGTAGTAGTTGTCGCCGTCGGCGTAGAGGAACTGCATGTCCACTTCATCCACGTTGACTTTTTCGATGGGATCGGGAGAACGGAAGCGATGCTCGAACATGGCGCCGGTTCGGAGATTCCGCAGCTTAGCCTGGATAAAGGCCCGTAGGTTGCCGGGCGTGCGGTGTTCCACGCTGAAGACAGAGTGCAGATCATTGTTATGTTTAATGATCATGCCGGGGCGCAGTTGAGTGGCAGGGATCGACATTGCTTAAGACAATCTCCTTCAAATTAATGCGGTTGGAGCTGGCGGAAGGCGGGCAGGCCACATTTTCCGCCGCACACGAGGACCGAAAATACGATTCTACACGCGGGACGCGATAAAGAAAACCGCACTGGAGGTCGCGAAGACCTGCTTTGCGGTCCGCACACACCCATGCGCACGTTACAATGAATGAGGGCTTATTACTGAGATCGGCCCGCCAATGGAATGATTGCTTTTTAGAAATGAGGCTGGATTATGAGAACTGGACGCTATGAATCATCGAGCGGCAACCCCCTCGGAACGGCTGTTACGTTTTTGTTGATAGGAATCGGAGCGGGGGCGGTCGCCGCGCTGGTGCTAGCTCCGAAGACCGGCAGGCAGTTGCGGCGGGACCTGAAACGCGGCTACGCAGATGCCAAAGAAACTTTGCAAGATTGGTCCGAGGAAGCAAAGGACCGCGCACGGGACGTGAGCGCCCGAGTGCGAGACGTTGCCGAGCGCGGTGCCAGTCTGGCGGAGGAACTGCGCGAGAAGGCGGAGCCCGTGCGGCGTGCGGTCACTCGCCGATAGGGCTGCTGTATAGCTTAGCCGAAGACTGCCGAGAAAAAGCCTCGAACTTTGTGGAGAACCCTGCGCGAAACGGACGGGGGTTGGGCGGGGCGGGACAAGGTCATGCTCGGTGGCTGGGCGCTTGGCGGCTCGGCAACTTCTTGAAGCTGCGGGGTCCGCGCCTGCGTTTGAATGACGGGAAGTGAGGCAGCCTCTTCGGTGGGAATTGAAGCGACAAGCGCCTTCTTCGCATGGAAAATAATGGGCGCCTCGACTTGAACCTGTACCTCGTCCGGGCGTGAAGGCGGCAGCGGCTGCACCTCCGATCCGGAGGAAAGCTGACCCGCGGCAAGGTTCGCGGCAGACGGAGGATTCCCGGCAGGTGGCTTACTTCCCGATGCCAGAGTCGTGCTCGATGGCGCTTTAGTCTCGTGCCCCGGAATCTCAGTCTCAGCTTTGAGGACTGGCGAAGGCGGCGGGCAGCCACATTCCAGCGGTATCTTGCTATCCACACGATTGATCTGGCCAGAACGGAATACAACTTGCTCGGTCGGCTTTACCTGATACGTACGGTCACCCATCAACTCGGAGACGATTGCGGAAGAGGTGTTGCCCACAAGGGCGCGGACGCAGGTGTTGCCGTGCGGATCAGAGCTGATAGCGTAATCGAACTCTCCCGGTCCTGCGAAGAGTATGCGGAAGTCGGGAGTGAGAATGGTGTCCGCGGAAGAACCGAGACGGTAGTGAGTTTCAACAGCACCCGTGCTGATGCCAAGCATCAGGTCATTGGCGTTCTTTGAAGGAGTGACCGAGACGGTGCTGCCGGGGCAGACGCGAACTTCGCCGCCTCGCGACAGCTGAAGGACCGTGGTCTCGGATCCTGCGGTCAGGGATGACCCTGCGGCGATCCTGCTTCCATCCACGATCACTTCGCCGGAATTCGTGGAGGCGGGAATGATGGCCGATCCAACTTTGCCGCGTAGGGAGAATTCGGCGGGAGGTTTGGATTGTGCTTTTTTGCTCGCGTTGAGGTCTTCCGCAGGTTTCAGGCGGACCATCAAACGGTTGCCGTCTTCGTCCCATGTATAGCCGTAGGGCGCATCCATATCGAGGACAATTCTGGTGATGGGCGGGTCGGATTGGTATTGTTCAGCGCGGACCCCGATGATATTTTGCAACGCCACGGGGACAAGTTTATGCTGCAGACCGATGCGGGAGTGCATTAGATCAACCACAATGCGCGGGGGCGAATCGATGTATTGAATGGAAGGAACCAACGGGAGAGTGGAAAGAATCTCCAGAGCGGGAGCGCCGCGTTCAACTACCACCTGTACGCCGGTCACCACCGCAACTTCCGGTTTCACTAGTTTTGGAGTAGCCTGCGCCTGCGAGGCAGGTGTTCGATCCTGCGAAAGAACGCTGAGAGTTGTGGCGGCAAGAAAAAGGAAGATGCCGAATAATTGAGTGGGGGTGCGCAGCAAAGGAATTCAAGCCCTCTGAGAAGAACCTTATCATTTGCCGCCCAAGCGGAAAAGTGGCTGGGCAATATCAAGGTTAGGAGATGTTCGCGGGCAGCGTCTCCTCACTTACTCCGGAGCTGATAAGGAAGTCAGGATTCGGGAACGAACTCGTACTCTTCGATGACCGCGGCCACAGCCATCTTACCGTTGTCGCCCGAAGTTTCCACCCTTACGATTTTCGCCTTGCACCGCACGCGAATGCTTTCGGTGAGAGTGATTTCAGGCGGGAGGGTAAGAGTGAAACTAAGAGGGGCTCCGTTCTCGATCACGGAATCGAGATAAAGTGAAATTCCCCGCGCGCTGACGTCGCGCAGTTGGGCTGGTTCGCTCTGCTCCAAACTTTCGCCGCGTGCAACCGCGACTGGGATCCGGAGCGCGAAGCGTCGCGCAGCCCTTTTTTCCTGGGCTTCTGGCATGTATTACCTCTAAGCTAACGAAATGGCGGCTTATTACGCTGAAGAATAATGCCGTTTCGAGAACAGTGAGTCAATACCACTATTGGGGAGGTTATAAGACGAGCATTCGCGACCATGCTGGAATGGTAAGCTACGAACTGGATATTGCCGCGTGGTCTTCGTTCTCGACAACTACGACTCTTTCACTTACAACCTGGTGCAATATTTCGGCGAACTGGGCGCGCAGCTTGAGGTTCGACGGAACGATCAGGTCACGGTAAGCGAGATAGAGACGCTGCGCCCGGAACGCATCGTGATCTCGCCGGGTCCATGCACGCCGCAGGACGCGGGGATCAGCATCGATCTCATCCGGCATTTCGCAGGGAAGGTGCCGATTCTAGGAGTTTGCCTGGGACATCAGGCAATTGGCGCGGCCTTTGGCGGAAACGTCATCCGCGCACCCCACCTGATGCACGGTAAAACCAGCGCGGTGACTCACGATAACAAGAGTATCTTTCAGGGCCTACCTATGCCGATGACGGCGACTCGCTACCACTCGCTCATTGTGGAAGAGAAAAATCTGCCGCAAGAATTGGAAGTGAGTGCGTGGACTACAGAGACGGATGGAACACGCACGATCATGGGTCTGCGTCACAGGAAGTTTGCGGTTGAAGGGGTGCAGTTTCATCCCGAAAGCGTGCTGACGGACGCGGGGAAAAAGCTGGTGGAAAATTTCTTAGCCGTGAAACCAGTCAGCGGCCAACCCTAGCCATCTCCACCGCTCTCAACAGCGCCTGTGCCTTGTCAATGCTCTCCTGATATTCGCTGGCCGGATCCGAGTCGGCCACGATTCCCGCTCCCGCCTGCAAATAAGCGTGTTTGCCTTGCATAAGCATGGTGCGGATGCCGATGCAAGAGTCGAGGTTACCGGCAAAATCGGCGTACAGCACCGAACCACCATAAATGCCGCGGCGAACGGGTTCGAGTTCTTCGATGATCTGCATGGCGCGGACTTTTGGCGCGCCGCTTAAAGTACCTGCAGGAAAGCAAGCGGCAAAAGCGTCGAGCGGCCCGAGATCTTTGCGCAGCGTGCCTTCGAGCGCTGAGACCAGGTGCATGACGTGGGAATAGCGCTCGACAAACATCAGGTCCTTCACTTTGACCGAGCCATACTCGCTGACCCGCCCGAGGTCATTGCGGCCGAGGTCGACCAGCATCACATGTTCGGCGCGTTCTTTCTCATCATTTAGCATTTGCTGTTCGAGTCGCCGATCTTCGGCCTCGTCGCGGCCTCGCGGGTGAGTGCCCGCGATCGGTCGATATTCCAGCTTCCGTCCGGTCACTCGTACCAGCATTTCGGGCGAAGAGCCGAGAATCTGTGTGTCTCCCATTCGCAGGAAATATAGATACGGGGAAGGGTTCACCTGACGCAGCGCGCGGTATAGATCGAAAGGCTGCACTTCCGGGGTAAAGTCGAGCCGCTGCGAAAGTACGACCTGAAAAATGTCTCCGGCGGCAATGTATTTCTTGCAGCGGTCCACACTTCGCAGGAATTTCGCGCGCGTGGTTCCTGCATGAATCTTCAACTTGCGCGGAGCGGCTTTCGTCGCTTTGCGCCACATCGAAGGCCGCAATCCTGCAGCCAGCTTTCGTTCGATCGCCGCGATATCGCGACCTGCACGGTCATAGGCAAGTCGCGGACTTTCCCGCGATACATCTGCCGAAGCCATGATATGAATCTGGTGACGCAAGTGATCGAAGGCAAGAAGACGGTCGAAGAACATCAATTCGCAATCGGGCAGCGAGAGATCGTCCTTCGCGTGATTGCCGATCTTCTCCAGTTGCCGCACCACGTCGTAGGAAAAGTATCCAACCGCACCCGCAGTGAACGGTGGTAATCCCGGGAGAGAGGCTGGCGTATGTTCGCCAAGCAATAACTTCACGAACTCAAAAACGCTTCCTTCGTGACGCTCGCGGCGCCGGCCACGTTCAATCTCGATAGCCGAACCACGCGCCCGCAGTTGCATGTAAGGCCGCGAACCAAGAAAGGTGTAGCGTCCGATCTTCTCGCCTCGCTCCACTGATTCGAGCAGGAAGGCGTGGGGTTCGTTTTCCGCAATAGCGAGAAAGGCCGAGACTGGGGTGAGCAAGTCGGCACTCACCGATTTCACTACCGGCACCAGGGTTGCCGAGCGCGCCAGTCGGGAGAACTCCTTAAAGTCGGGGAAATGCATGGCCTGATTTTGGGCGGTCTTCGTCTCGCCGCGGTTCATTATACGGGGACACATTCCCTGATGCCGGTGTGGCCAGATTGGAACACGAGTGTTTGGAAGCGTCGAACCAATCCGGCAATGAACCAATCCGGCAATTGACGGACACCCCGATTCATCCGAAGATACCAACGTAGTCACCAAGCAGTTGGGCCCTCGTGCAGTCACGAGCCTATGCTCATCAAGTTCTGGGGCGTGCGCGGTTCCACGCCAACCCCACAACCCGAGAATATGCGTTACGGAGGGAATACCTCCTGTGTAGAAGTGCGCTTCGGCGAGCAGATCTACATCTTCGATTGCGGTACTGGATTTCGCGTTCTGGGCCAGCAACTGCAAAGTGAATTTGGCGAGCGTCCATTCTGCGCGCATGTCTTCGTGTCGCATTTTCACTGGGATCATATTCAGGGAATGCCATTTTTCCGGCCGTTATATGCCAATCCCGACAGCCGGTTTGTCTTTCAATGCTCCACCCGGACGCGGAGCCTGAAACAGGTTCTGGCCGAACAGATGGCGCCGCCGTATTTCCCCGTACCAATCGACGAGATGAAGGCGCACCGTGACTTTTACGAGATCGAGGCGGGGCGCACGACGATCGGGGAAGGCGTCCAGATGCAAACGACTTGGCTCAATCATCCCCAAGGCTGCATGGGGTTTCGTCTGGAAACCAAAGACGGAATTATGGTTTACGCCACCGACAACGAACCCGGTGACCCCGCTTTCGATAAGGCCGTTCGCAAGCTGGCAGAAGGCGCGGACATCCTCATCTACGACGCGCAATATCTTCCGGAAGAATACAAAGCTCGTCGCCGCGGCTGGGGACACAGCCATTGGCGCGAGGCCGTCAACGTAGTCATGGAGAGTGGCGCTAAGGAATTAATTTTGTTCCACCACGATCCCGAACATACCGACGTGATCATCGATAAAGTCGTCCATGAAGCGCGCAACTACTATCCCAAAGTGAGGGCCGCCGCTGAGGGGATGGAGATCAAGCTTTAGTCCGTTGTTTGTGACATGGATGTTCCACTTCCGCGCAGTTCCGTTATGGGATTTGGGCCTGCCGCCATCTTGCTTCCCAACCGTCTAGCCTCATATACTCGGAACGTTTGCCCGTACACTCCGGGAGATAGCCCGGTGCTGACCGCATTCGAATCGCATTCGTTCCGGAGACTTCATCTATGACCACGATGGCCACGCCGCAGCACACCGNNTCGCAGCGGGCGCGTTTTGACCAAGCTGCGCGAAAGCTCAATCTGGATGAGGGATTGTGGCGGGTGCTGCGCTCCCCCAACCGTGAGCTCACGGTTTACATCCCCGTGCAAATGGACGACGGACACATGGAAGTGTTCACCGGATACCGGGTGCAGCATTCGATTGCGCGTGGTCCGGCGAAAGGCGGCATTCGCTATTCACCTGACGTTACGCTCGACGAAGTCCGCGCGCTGGCGAGCTGGATGACCTGGAAGTGCGCTGTGGTCAACATTCCTTTTGGAGGCGCAAAGGGTGGCGTGATTTGCGATCCACACAAGATGTCGATGGGTGAGATCGAGCGCATGACACGGCGCTACACGTCCGAATTGATCGAGTTTATCGATCCCGAGAAAGACGTACCCGCCCCTGACGTAAATACCAACGAACAAATTATGGCGTGGATGATGGACACCTATTCCATGCACATGCGGCAAACGGTAACGGCGGTGGTGACGGGGAAGCCCATCAATATCGGCGGGTCGCGTGGCAGACGCGAAGCCACAGGGCGGGGCGTGATGGTGGTGTGCGATGAGGCGATCAAGAAGCTGGGACTTTCGCGCGAAAGCAGCCGCGTGATCGTGCAGGGCTTTGGCAACGTCGGATCGAACGCGGCACACCTGATGCATCAGGCTGGCTACAAAGTGATTGGCATTGCGGAAGTGGGGGGTGGTCTTTTCAACAAGAATGGAATCGACCTGAATGCGCTAGTCGATTTCCGGCAGAAGAATGGAACCGTGCACGGCTTCCCGGGTGCGGAAGCCTCCGATGCCGCGGAACTAATTACCACCGACTGCGAGATCCTGATTCCGGCTGCGACCGAAAATGTGATTACCACGCGGAATGTTGATCGCGTGAAGTGCAGAATTTTGGCAGAGGGGGCCAATGGTCCAACTACGTCGGCGGCGGATGATGTATTGACCGATAAGGGCGTTTTTGTGATTCCCGACATTCTGGCGAACGCTGGCGGCGTGACCACCTCCTACTTCGAGTGGGTGCAGGACCGGCAGGGTTATTTCTGGAAAGAGTCAGTTGTCAACGAGCAATTGGAAGAAATTATGATTTCGTCGTTTGGGGATGTGGTCCGGTATGCCGAGACGCACCATGTCAATAATCGGCTGGCGGCCTACATGCTGGCGATTGATCGCGTGGCGTATACCATCCGGCAGCGCGGCATCTATGCCTAAGGAGAATGCGTGAATCGGATCAGTAGAATCTTAGTCGCTCGCGTTTTGCCCGCGTTGGTGCTCTTATTTCTTTTCCAGGCCGGTGGATTTGTTCTCCAGGCTGCCGGATCGGGGCTTTCCGCGGCAGCGGCCAATGCAATACCGCAGGCCACGGCAGGAGATAAGCTCGACTTGAACAGCGCCTCTGCCGATCAGCTAAAAGCGCTGCCTGGCATTGGAGACGCTTATTCGCAAAAGATTATTGCCGGGCGTCCCTATCGAACAAAGCTTGACTTGGTGCACCGCAAGATTATTCCACAAGCTACTTACGACAAGATCAAGGATCAGATCATTGCAAAACAGCCCAAACAGGGCACCATGGCGCCCGCTCCTCCCAAGTAATCGGCAAACCAGTGTCAAGGGATCGGCGGCGCGAATTCGCCCGCCAGAAGCACATTGATCCGATTGCGTTCCCAGTCACCGAGGAGGATAATCGAATTCTCCGGTGGCCCTCCGGAGACGGTGCCAACTCGCGGTGAACCTACCTAATTCCATTACGCTGATTCGCATCTGCAGTATTCCACTGTTTATCTGGATCTTGTCTTCAAATCATTTCAGCAGCCTGCATGGCGCGAAAGAATTGGTGGCTTCCGCAATTTTTATCGCAGCTTCCATGACGGATGGAATCGACGGTTATTTGGCCCGCAAGCGGGACCAGATAACGACCATGGGGATTCTGCTCGATCCCATGGCGGACAAACTTCTCATCGCCGCCGCGTTTGTAACGCTGGTACAGTTCAACCCAAGCCTTGTTCCCGCCTGGATTGCAGTGATCATTATTGGCCGCGAGTTTCTGGTGAGCGGCTTGCGCTCGATTGCCGCTTCCGGAGGCTTCACCATCGAGGCCAGCGACTTAGGCAAGCTCAAGATGGTGGTGCAGATCGTTTCCGTGGTCGCGGTGATCCTGGATCATCGCTGGAAAGAGTGGCCAATATACGGGAACTTTGTTCTGCCGATTCACTGGATTGCCTACGCGGCGATCTGGTTCGTGGTTTGTGTATCTCTCATTTCCGCTGTGGATTATTTCGCCGCATTCTGGTCGAAGATCGATCGCCGGGTTTCGAAGCGTCGCCGGCGGGCTTTTGTTCTGAGCCGACGCCGCAAGCCGCAGCGAACGGCTGCGGCCACCGACCCCGATGTCGCCCCCAGCGCATAATTCGTTTTCTGACTTTTCCGCCTCCCGTGGCGGAAAAGAAACGTTTCACCAGGAGTTCTCCTCCGCGGAGCGCAACGCGCTATTGGGGATCGCGCGCAAATCGATTTCCTCGGCATTCGAGCGTAGAGCACTGGATTTCGAGCCGCCGTCGCCGCACATGGCGATCGTTTGCCGTCCAGGGTACGCCAACTGGGCGCCGAACGCATTGGCCGCGGCATTGGCCATGGACGCCCATGAAAATGAGCCGAAAAGCCTGCGATTTCTGCCGCCATTGATGTGCCGCGCCAGCCACATGCATGCCGTGCCGGTGTCGGCGAAAAACATCGCGTCGTACGAAGCGACGTCGCTGAGTGTGGCGGCCAGGAACTCCGGGCGTATGGGCTTGATCCCGGGCCCTTTCACTACATAGTGCTGAAGAAGTTCGTGGAACGATTTCGTGTCAGCGACGTGTTTGTCGAGAAAGCGGGCGTCGTTCTTGGCGCTCACGCTCTTCAGCAAGGCGGTTACAGTCGCTCGAATGTCGCCTACAAGCCCAAGATCGACGGCCGTGCGGCGGCCGATGTGTTTGGGATTCTTGTCGACCTGTACCTTCTTGACGCGGTCGCCGGGCAAAAATTCTGAGAACGGAAAGTCTGTGCCAAGCAGGAGCAGAAGGTCTGCCTCATGCATCGCGCTGTAGGCGCCGCCGTAGCCGAGGAGCCCGGTCATACCCACGGCATTCGGATTGTCATGTTCCAGCCACTGCTTGCCGCGGAACGAATAGCCCACAGGCGCACCCAGTCGGTTCGCCAACTGGATCACTTCTTCGCGTGCATCCCTGCATCCATCGCCGCCGAAAATCGCCACCGTTCCGGCTTCATCGATCATCTTCGCCAGCCGACTCATATCGCCGTCCGACGGCCGAAGGATCGCAGGGCAGGGAATCCTGCTCTCGAAAGAGCCGGAGGGCGCGGATGCTGACGCCACGTCGCCCGGAATGGAAATCACCACCGGCCCCTTTTCCAAAATTGCCGTCAGGATTGCCGTCTGCACGATGGGCCGCACCTGTTCAGGATTGACCAGACGACCGGTGTAAAGCGACGCTGCCTCAAAGAATTTGTACGGATTCAGCTCTTCCAGCGCCGCCGTGTCCATGATGCTCGTTTCCACGTCACCCGCGATCGCAATAACCGCGGCACCCTCTTTGCGCGCATCCATCAACCCGTTAAACAGATGGACGACACCCGGGCCCGCCGTTCCGCACACCGCTACTGGATCGCCCGTGAAATAGGCATCGGCGACGGCGGCAAATACCCCATATTCTTCATGACGGACGTGGATGAACTCGATTTTGCCGTTGCGGCGCAGCCCATCGATGACCGGATTCAGAGCATCTCCAACAATGCCATAGCAGCGTTGGACACCCGCTTTGGCAAGCATCTCCCACAAAACATCTGCAACCGTTTGAGACATCGGATGACCCTTTCTCAGATTGGAAATTGAGGGGGCCCTTGAATCTCTCACTAAGTCGGAACTTGGCTTCCGGAGATGCCTTGCGCATGCCGCCTCCGCGCTCCACGGCAGGTGGCGAGGCCTCTTCAACTATCGTGTGCCGAATGCGGTGCTTTGTCGAGCGCCGCCTTTTCATTCTCCGTATCGGATTCGACAACCGCGGAAACCGGTGCCTGATTCTCGTTACATCGGCGACTACGGCAATAGCCGGCAGCGATAGCACGCGCACATCAGGTGCCGCCAGGGCGTGGTGGCCTATTCAAGCCCGCCGTTGGCTCGAGTGGGCACGTGCACCGCGAAGCTGCACAACGGTAGAAGCCGGGGAATACGACGGTCAGAAGATCGGCCTTCAGGCCCGGCCCTCAATCCCCCGAAAAACCCTACAATATCCCAGCCCCTCCCAGCGTCTTCATACCACTCCCCCAGATTCCCGGCGCCCCACTGCGTCCCAAGGAGGCCCCTCCAATGACCCAACCGCCCCAACCCTGGGCCAGAACCACCGGCTTCGTCTACCTCCTCTTCTTCCTGACCGCCATCTGCGCCGGACTCCTCGTCAAGGGCCTCATCGTCCCCACCGACGCAGCCGCCACCTCCCACAACCTCCTCGCCCACGAGCGCCTGCTTCGCTCCGGTTTTGCCGTCACCCTCATCTCGACCGCCTTCTACGTCGCGCTCACCGCTCTCTTCTACAATATGTTCCGGCCCGTGAACCGCACCCTCTCCCTGCTCGCGGCCTTCCTCAGCCTCGTCGGATGCGGCATTCAGGTGGTCTTCGCCGGACTTTACACCTTTGGCCCCCCGCTCGTTCTCGGAGGCGACCAATACCTGACCGCATTCAACCCGCAACAACTCCAGGCCCTGGCGTTTCTAATCCTAAAAATAGGCACGCAGGCCTTCAACATCGCCCTCGTCNNGATTCTTCGACTTCCTCATCGGCTACCTCATTTCCAAATCCACCTTCCTCCCTCGCTTTCTCGCCGTGCTCATGATGCTCGCCGGTGTAGGCTGGCTCGCCGCTCTCTCACCCTCGCTCCTCAGGCATCTTTCCCCCGGTGTCGAAATTCTCGGCTTCGTCGCCGAATTGGCCCTCATGCTCTGGCTCATCATCAAAGGCGTGAATCTTCAGCGCTGGAACCAGCAATCCGGTCTCCCGCAAACACCACCGTAAAATCCCAACATGATGTTCACCAGGCGCCTGCGCAAAGGCGTCCGCAGCGGAGAGATCACCTCGAGCGTTCGCATCTGGATGCGTCCCCACGTCAAAGTGGGCGGCCGCTACCGCATGGAAGAAGGCGAAATAGAAATTGACTCCATCGAGCCCATCGGCTTTCCCGACATCACTCCTCAGCTCGCCCGCGCCTCAGGTTTCCTCGGCGTCCTCGACCTCCTCAAAGTAGCCCAACATGGCAAAGGACAGAACATCTACTTAGTCCGCTTCCACTACATACCGCCGCGCCGCGCACCAAAAGTCCAGCGGCCAAAGAGCAGGAAGAAGAATTAGTCTGTCCCATGAGCTGAACGCATCCGACTTACTTGTAACTCAGGACTACACCGTGAACCTGCCCGTCAATCCGCCCATCCTGCCCATGCTCGCCAAGCGCCTCCACGCGCTACCCGAGGGCGCTGACTGGATCTTCGAGCCCAAGTGGGACGGTTTCCGCGCGCTGATTTTCCGCGACGGCGACGAGATCGTCGTCCAGAGCCGGGA
>PLUJ01000332.1:0-8958 GCA_003165455.1 Acidobacteriaceae bacterium
TAGAGCGCAAGAAAGATTCCAGTGATGACTTGCGAAAGGAAAATGAACAAGAGTCCTGAGCCGAAGATGTAGGCGAAACGCGCGCCGCCAGGAATGGGCTCATCGAGAGCGCTGCGCAGCAAGTCATCCAGGCCGGTGCGGCGGTTCAGCCATNNTGCCGGAAATATTGGAATCGCACCAGCAGTTGGCCGTCCTGAACCGAAGTTTCCAGAGTATCCATTCCGCGCAGGGAAGGCCCGCTAATGCGGGAGCCATCGGGTGCAAAAACGGAATCGTGGCACGGGCAGACAAACTCCTTCTTATCCACGTCCCAGGGTATGGTGCAGCCAAGGTGCGGACAGATGGCGCTGAGAACGCAAAGTTGGCCCTGGCTGTCTTTCGTCACGTAGACCACCTTTTCGGAGATCGCTTTGCGCCAGCCATCCACTTGTTCCATCTGAATCGTATGCATTACGGGCTCAGTCAATGACGAGAACTCGTTGAGTTCTCCCAGCGGCGAATTCTTCGTTTCGGTGGTCCGGCGCAACAACGGGAATAGAGCAAAGCGAATGAGCGGCACAGAAAGTAGTCCACCGATAACGAATGAGCCGAGTCCCAGCAACACTCCGAGAAACGAGCGTCGGCTTTCAACCGGCGGTCCGGATGGAGTAGCCTGAGTGTCGTCGGCTCTGAATCCACCTCTGAACATGCAATGCCTCAATCACTTCGGGTCGGGCCTTCAGCCCGTTCAAAGCCATCTGTCCCGCAAGGTTCATTTCTTGACAGGCAGGCTCCGGATGTAAGCTACCAGCTTCTGTATATCGGCGGGTTTGATCTTGTTGGCAAACGCCGGCATTTTCCCTCTGCCCTTGGTGATTACTTCCGTGAGTGCGGCGTCGCTCTGGTTCCTCACTTCGTCGGATCGCAGATCCTTCGCATGGAACGCCTTGCCGGGTCCGGTGTCGCCGCTGCCGTCGGCTCCGTGGCACAGGTCACAGTTCGCCTTATAAATGTTGGCGGGAGGCATTTCGGCCCGCGTTACACCTGTCGTAGCCAAACAAGTCAGGATGCTTGCCGCTAGGAAGCGCAGAATCTGCTGTCGCATGTTTTCTCCAATCATCTGCGGCAGGGGCATACAGGATTTCCTTGGCTATATCCCCCGCCTATTCAATGTTGCTTTTCTTTCAGGCTAGAAGTCTACAGTATTGCAAAGTGATCGCGGAAGCGACGGGCCCCGAACCCGGTTTTCTGCGTGACAGAGGGGCATTATGGAAAGTGGAGCTACATCAGCCTCCTTGCCACCCATTGCTTCGCCGGTTTCTGGCTGTACCCTTCCTGGTCGGTAAACAAGCAGCCCTAGCGAACGTCGGCTCCTTGATAGTATTCACAAGCGCCACCAATGATCGGAGGAAGAACGACATGAAGATAGTAGCAGCGGCAGCCAACCTTTTGAATATCTTGATACGGTAGAGATCAGGAGTTCGAGTCTCCTCGTGCCTACGATTTATCTCAACGGGTTAGCGATCGCTAGTCCCTTTTCCGATGCTCGGGAACGTTGCGTTAATTACCCAAGTTTTGCCTCTTCAAAGCAATCCCGTAACAGATTCTCCGTCCCATATCTCGACCACTTGTAATCAACGATGCGGACCAGTGTAGGCATCCTTTAGCGCGCCTTCCAGCAAGCTCTCCGGCGCCCGGTCATCGACTTTCTGTTTACGAATATTTTATGAATGTTTTATGAGTCTCGTATGCCATGGCGTGTCCAATGGTTCTTGTAGAAACTCGCACAATAGGCGAGTTGGAGACGACACGTCATGTGGACGAACGAAGTATCATCGGAACGATTGGCGCAGATTTTTCATCACTATCATCGGGCCCTGAACCCATCGCCGACAACGGCGGAGTCGCCTTTCCACGGCATCGAGGGCCGAAGCTCCTAGACAGAGATACCGCAGCGCGAGAAGAATCGTTTGGTGGCAACCGCACGGCTGGTCTTACTGGAGCTGCGATCTAACGAACCTGAAGAACAGCTACCGCGCCAATACTTCGCGAAGCCAGGGGAGGCAGAGTGGGGCTGCTGATGCAACGCGCCACGGCGAATCGCAGACGGCATTGCGTTAATGTGAGCCGGAGTTTTGGGGAAAATGGTGTATTCGGACGGCGGACGCAACTACTGCGAAGGTTCGCTAACCCCGATCGAGATGTGTTTTTATGCGCTCTTGCCTGCCGCGGCAGCGCTGCCGAGCAGGATGCTGACTTCGGACCCTTTGCCTGCTCCGGTTAATTGGGCAGCGGCTCCGCGATTGGCGGCAATCTCGAGATACCCCATACTTCCGAGGATGCCAAATACTTGCCCGGGAGCGCCTTCGGCGTAGGCGGTGTGGATTTCGGTAATTTCGCGGCTGCCTATGACGATCTTGAAGCCCGAGGCTTCCGCTCCAAAAAGCATGGGAGCATCACTTGGCGTGAAGTTGGTAATTAAATTCCCGAAGCGGTCGACCTTGAGCACAACGCCGCGCAGCCGATTCTGATCCACGGCTTTTGGCTTGGGTGCGGAAAAGCGGATGTATTCTTCGACTTCGTCGCCAAACTTCATGACATCGACGTCTTTGGCCAGATAGGCGGCCACCGGAGCGAAAATATCGCGGGCATGGAACGTATTGCTAACGGGCTGCAGGAAATAATGCTCCGAGGTGATGTGCCGCACGTGCATGCGGCTCTCGCGCGCATACACCATGGAAAGGACGCCATTGTCGGGCGCGACGAAGTGATGTTTGTCGCTTGAGGCCAAAATCGGACGGCGGGCTGTGCCTACTCCGGGGTCGACCACCACCACATGCACGGTACGGCTGGGAAAGTACGAATAGGCTTGAGAAATTGTGAGGGCGCCATCGAGCACGTCGAAGGCCTGCACCGCGTGAGAGATGTCTACAATCTCGGCGTCGGGAGCAATATCGAGAATGACACCCTTCATGGTGCCCACAAAGTGGTCGTTACTGCCAAAGTCGGTAGTGAGCGTGATAATGGGACGGTGTGCCAAAATTTCCTCACGGGTGGGACGCGGAGTGATCCCGAAAAGTTATCTCGAAACTTCGAAACTAATTGGTCGCAAGTGCGGAGTCAAGGAACGGAAGTAATTGGTGCTGGGGCAATTCGACTGGCCCGCTAAGGCACGAAGGAATATCCACAAAACGGAAGCGGCGCAAGATTGGATATCATAACCAGGATTAAAAACCTCCCCGAGATTGAAGCGCTGCCTCGTCCTCAATCTAGAGCATCCAGCTATTCGACGTGAACATCGCCGGATCCCGTGTGAACCGTGAGCAGCGGGCCACCGCCGCGCACCTTGCCTTCGATGTGTTTGCGGTTTTCTTCCAGGCGCCCTTGCACGGTCATCGTAATTGCCGGGTTGATATCCATTGAACCAGAGCTAGTGGAGAGATTAGCGTCGAAGGCGGCGTCCGAGGGCAGCCGAACGTGGACGTTCCCCGACCCGGTACGAATTTCCCAACCGCCAGTCTGAGCGCCTTCCGCGGTGATGTCGCCGCTACCCGACTCGCCGTGGAAACCGCCGTGAATTCCGCGCGCCGTGATGTTTCCCGAGCCGGCGTGAAGATCGACATCACCGGACGCAGTTTCTTCGAGTTCGATATCGCCGCTGCCTGTGCCGCCACGGACGGGACCGGCAATCGCCCGCGCCCGAACGTTGCCCGATCCGGTTTGCAGGCGAATTTCTCCGGTAAGCCGCGAAAGCTTCAAATCTCCGGAGCCACTTTGCAAATCGACATTGCCTCGTGTGCCTTCAATCGTCTGGTCGCCTGAACCGCTGTGAGTGCGGACCGTTGTCTCGGCGGGAACGACGATTTCATAGTCCACCGCAATATCGTGCGCGCTCACATAGTCGATACGAATGCTGTTCCCTTCCTGCCGAAGAGGGGGATGTTGCTCAATATCCCCGACGTCCGTCTGGCGGTTTCCAAACAGCCAGTGGTCGCCAACGAAAATCTTGCCGTGCACAGTGACCGATCCTTCCGGTCCGTTTCGCACAATGATGTCCCCCGATCGGGCTTGCACCTCCAAATCGACTGGACCGCTCACCGAGAAGGTTTTATCGAAGGTGCCTTGCGGAGTGGATGCGAAGGCTACGCCGGAGATTAAGACCAACGCCAATACAAATCCACGAAACAAAATCGACGCTCCGGCAAACTTTCCAGCCCTGGCAACTTGAAAACAACTCATGTCGAAGTCTCCTTCTGAAAAATTCGGAGCCGAAGGCTTCGAATGCCGAAACCCAAAACCTTCGAACAGTGCTATTGCAAGACCACCTGATCGCCCTCTTTTAATCCGCTCAATACTTCCGTTTTGGCTCCGTTTGAGATTCCAATGTTGACCGCAACTTTGCGCTCGCCGTCCTTGGCCTTCGGATCGGGAACGTCTACCGAGGCCTTTTTATCTTTGTCGTAAATAATGGCGCCCTCCGGGATCTGAAGAACGTTCTTATGTTCGTCCAAAATAATTTCGGCGTTGGCCGTCATCTCGGCTTTCAGCTCGCCACCTGGATTCTGAATTGAAACCCGCACTTCGAAGGTGGTCACATTATCTTTCTCCACGCCCATAGGAGAAATTTTCGTGACCTTGCCGGTGAAGGTTTTATCTTTGAATGATTCCACCTTGATCCGGGCTGGCTGGCCGAGATACACCTTGCCGATGTCGCTTTCATCCACTTTGCCCTTTACATACACTTCGCTGGTGTCGCCAAGAGTCATGACGAGGGTTGCGGAAGAGCCCAATACGAGGATTGAACTGACAGCATCCCCCATCTCCACGTCGCGGGATAGGACGATGCCATCGATCGGAGAAATAATATCGGTATAGCTGAGCTGCTCTTCCAATTGTTTCAGGTTCGCCTGATCTTCCGCGACTTGCGCTCTGGACTGAGCAATCTTTGCCTTCAGCACCGTGACTTGTGCCTTGGAAACATTCTGCCTGTTCAAAGACATTTCATAATTCTTTTCGGCATCGTCCAGCGCGGAGGCTGATACTACGCCATCCTTCGCCATACCCTGAGCACGGTCATAAGCGCGCTTCAGCAGCGGTACATCCGGACCCTCGGCATCCACTTTGGCTCGCTCGAAATCCGCTTGCGAACTGTTCAGGTTGGCTTGAGCCGCGTCGAGCGCCGCGCGTGATTGCGCGACCTGTGCCTCGATCTCTACTTTGTCGAGCTGCGCCAGCAGTTGCCCCTTCTTCACGCGGTCGCCGTAATCCACCAGGAGCTTCTTGACAATGCCGCTGGCCTTGGATTTCACCTCAACTTTGGTGATGGGCGTCACTTTGCCGGTCGCGACTACGCTCTTGGCCAGGTCACCCTTTTCCACTTTCGCCAGTTTTGTGGGGTCGATCTTGGTGCCGCCACGGGTAGCCGCGAACACGCCCCCTGCAATCAGCAGAACGAGAACCACCACAATGCTGACCCAGATCATCAGTTTCCGACGCTTCTTTTTATTAGTGCCGTTTCCGTTCACAAACCGCCTCCTGAAAGCTTGTCAGCTGAGCCGTTTACCACTCTCATGTTTAATTACGCGGGCAACCCAGCCTTTGTTCCCATTAATTTGTAGGTTGAATTTCAATCGATAGGCGACGAAAACAGGCGCGACACCCCCGACGTTGCTGCCCTGCTCGATTAGACCCTCTCCAACCTAAAATGGTAGCGCATTTCACAGGGAATTTCGCGATACCGGTGCCGGGATGGAATTATCCCGTCGAGGGATTCCCAGGCGAAATTCCATCTCGTCCAGGTTTGCCAATGCTAGAATGGCGCATCCATGCTCGCCTTCGTGCTGCTCCGGGTGCTGTTGATCCTTCTCCTGGTAGCGGCGAACGNNCGTCAGCGTGCGCGACACCCGCATTCAGCAGCTCATCTCTTCGGGCCGCATCGGGGCGCGAATCGTCCAGCGCCTTCACCAGCATTTGGACGAAGTAGTTAACGGCGTACAGCTTGGGATCACCATGGTCAGCCTAACCTTAGGCTGGATCGGCGAACCGATGGTGGCCCAGTTGGTTGGATCGCTTCGTTTTGTGCAGAAGATTCCCCACGCCGCCGTTTATGCCCACGGCGTCGCCATTGTGATCGCCTTCAGCCTGATCACTTATCTGCACGTGCTCCTGGGAGAACTTGTTCCAAAAACCCTAGCTCTCCAGCGTGCCGAACAGATCGCGCTCGCCGTAGCTGCTCCCATGGAAGGATTTCTGACGGTCACGCAGCCGCTGCTTTATTTAATGCGCAGTTCCGGAGGGTTGGTCCTGCGGCTCTTTGGCGCACGCGATACCCGCCGCGGTGGGGCGGTTCATTCTCCCGACGAACTCAAGCTGATCGTCACCGCCAGCCGCCAATTTGGTCAAATCCCCGAGTCTCAAGAGGAAATGATCCACAACGCCATCGAACTGGACAACATCACGGTTCGGGAAGTGATGGTGGCGCGTCCCGATATTTTTTCGCTGCCTTCCGATCTCACGCTCGACGAAGCTCTGAACCGTGTGGTGGAAGGCCAGCACTCCCGCATCCCGGTCTATGATCCGCAGCGCGGACCCGAGCACATCGTCGGCGTGCTCTATTACAAAGAGCTTGTACGATGGGTTCGTCTTCGGCTGGTCAATCTGGGCCAGCCCGTAGCCTCGCGCATTGCGCGAATGCAGATCGGCCATGTCATGCACGATATGCTGGTCGTCCCGGAAACCAAGGTACTGTCGGAGTTGCTGGATGAATTCAAGCAGCGGCGACGTCACCTCGCGGTCGTGGTCGACGAGTATGGATCGACGGCAGGAGTGATTACCGTCGAAGACATCCTTGAGCAGCTCGTCGGTGACATCGAAGACGAATTCGACGTCACCCCGCCCCAAGCCGGACTCGCGGACGACTCGGTCTTGTTGCTTGAGGGTTCGGTCAACATTCTGGATCTTGAAACCCAGCACGGCCTGCTGTTGCCTCGCGACGCCGGTTTTGAGACGCTCGCCGGATTCGTGTTGGCCCGGCTGCAACATATCCCGCGTCTCGGGGAATCTTTCGAATACGAAGACCATCGCTACACCGTGGAAGAAATGGAAGCTCACCGGATCGCCAAAGTGAAAATAGAGAAAATGGAAAATGCAGCAAGCTCGGCGAAGCCGGCGGGAGCGGGAGATTGACCGGCTGATGGACAAAATCGGCGATAACTAAATTGCTTGTAACCAGTTCGCCAATAAGAAGACGAGCAGCAGCGCCTCAATGTCAATGGTCCGCCAGTTAATCCAACGCGTCCTCTACACCATTCCAGTGATCTGGCTGGTGGTGAGCCTCGTGTTTCTGATGATCCACCTGGTACCCGGAGACCCGATCCAGCAGATGCTTGGCGAAGGTGCGCCTCCAGCCGATATTCAGGCCATTCGCCACGCCTACGGACTGGATGCGCCGCTGGGCGAGCAATATCTCAATTATTGGAAANNCTCCACGGCGATCTGGGCCCGTCTTTCCGCTACAACCAAAGCGTTACGCACATGCTGGCGCAGCGATATCCCTTCACTGCGGAGTTGACGCTGGCCGCGCTTTTGATCGCGATTTTTATTTCTCTTCCGGCGGGCGTATATTCCGCGCAACACCGGAATCGCTGGGAGGATCGCACGGTTTCTGTGGTGAGCCTTTTCGGATTGTCGTTTCCGAACATCGCTCTGGGACCCATTCTCATCATCCTGTTCTCGATTAAGCTTGGCTGGTTGCCGGTTTCAGGTTCTGGTGGCATTGAATATCTGATCTTGCCGGCTGTCACAATGGGCGGCTCAATGGCGGCCATTCTCACTCGCATGGTGCGCACCTCCATGCTCGAAGAGCTNNCTGCGCAACGCCATGATCCCCATCATCACCGTGCTGGGCCTGCAGTTTGGCGCGCTACTTGCCGGAGCAATTGTTACGGAGACGATTTTTTCCTGGCCCGGCATTGGGCGGCTTACTATCCAGGCGATCTCGAACCGCGATTACTATCTGGTGCAGGGATGCATTCTGGCGATTGGATTGACGTACGTCGCGGTGAACTTTCTGACGGATGTGCTGTACTCGGTAGCGAACCCGAGGATTCGGCAGTGAGTGGAAAAGATGAATGGACGTCTGAGGGTGATACTGCCCGCGGTCAGCGTCGCGGTCGCCGCAGTGCTGCTAGGGCTTGGACCCAAATTGATTAAAGGCCAATGCCGAAACCTGCATTCAGGTCGGGCTGATTATCGAACTTGTCACGCAATGTCGCCTCGGCGGTACCGCCTAACTGCATAGGTCCTTCGCGCAAAAGACGCGCTCAGGATGACAAAGCATAAAAGCACAAAATTGCATGAGTGCTGGTGGGTCGAATCCAACGCCGGTTCTCCACCGCTACAAAGTTCATCCGTCACAGACACCCCACCCCAGATTTGTCATCCTGAGCGCGTCTTTTGCGCGAAGGACCTATGNNGCGTCACCAACAATCTCATGCGGCGGGTGCGAGAGCACAAAACCGGAAGCGGTTCGGGATTTACAGCCAAGTACAAACTCGACCGCTTGTTTATTTCGAGCGCTTCAAAGACATTCGCAACGCCATCGAACGCGAGAAGCGCATCAAAGGCTGGCTCCGGATTAAGAAAATTGCCCTCGTCGTCTCAATGAATCCTTCGTGGAGAGATTTGAGCGAAGAGTGGTATCGGCGCCATCAATACGAACCCCAGACGCTTGGCCATTAAACCAACCGATTCCCTACCCTTTTGACCAACAACGCGCAAGGGGACTTATTTCGCCGTGATGTCCACCGAGGCTCGAGTCGTCTCCCAATCCAGGCGCATCGTGCAACCGCTGCCGGATTTTTCGTAGGAAATTGTGAAATCCTCCACGGGGGATGGCAGCTTGGAAACTTTCATATCCACGCGCGCCAGTTCATCGCCTTCGTACTTATAGGGAATCCCCCACTCGCCGGTTTTCTTGTT
>PLUJ01000332.1:9008-15984 GCA_003165455.1 Acidobacteriaceae bacterium
TGCGGCCTTTCATGCGCGGGCTCGAGTAATCGGTTTTGACAGTCTTACCGCCTCCGAGATCGCAGGCGGCCGATGCGGGAGGACTTGGGCGCGCTTTTCCCATTTGAGCGAAAGCTGCGGTGGTGAACAAAAGAACCAGAGCGCTGGAAAGGGCAATTCGTTTATGCATTGCTTCTCCTCGTAAGTGCAAACTGTTGAGCAACGTTATGGACTGAGTTCGCGGGAATATGTCACCAGCAAACTCATGATTATGCTTCATTCCGCGCCAAGTTTACAATTGCTGCATGCCGGTATTCGACGAAAAGCNNCCATGGCGCTGGTCGGCCAGCATGGGGTTTACTGCCAAAGCCAGCGGTGGCCGGGCAAGCCGGTGATGGATATCCAGATCATCATGAAGAGCCTGACGGATGCGAAAGAGCTGATCCAAAGCGTAATGGAAGAGCTGAAAAAGGACTCTTAAAAATCCTGAAATCCGGTCAGAGTTGCAGGTAACCCTACGGCTTTACCGTAATCATCACCACTCCATGCGAAGCCACGGGCGAGGAAAACTTTCCCGTGAACGTGCCAAGGTCCTTGTGCTGCCACAAGTCGCGGACCGAAGCGCTTACGTGGGTGGGATAGCCAAGGTCCTCCCAGTTCACGGAAATTTCCTGTTGCGCGCTTCCCCGGTTTAGCAGAATGACGGCGCGACTGCCATCCTTCATTTCTTTTGACCACACTTCAACATCGCCATTTTTCCAGACGCGCTGGCCTTCGTGCCCGGCCGGATCCTGATCGACGGCAATCACTTCTTTGTTGGTTAGAATGTCATGAATCTCGGGTCGCATATCGCGCAAGTTATTGCCAGCGATCAGCGGAGCCGCCAGCATCGCCCACAGGCTGAAATGAGATCGGTCCTCGGTATCAGTCATCCCGCCGTTACCAATCTCCAGCATGTCGGGATCGTTCCAGTGGCCTGGCCCGGCGTAAGAGTAGAGTTCCGCCTCCTGATCCACGATATCGAGCACGCCGTTCGAGCAGCAGTCGCCGGGCTTCCACTCGATTCTTCCCTGCCACCGATCCTGAATGTCGCCGGTGGTGCGCCATAAGTTTCCGCCTACTTCGTTGCCCCAAAGCCACGGCTTGGCCGTACCCCACTCGCAAATGCTTAAGACGATGGGGCGTCCGGCGGAGTCGAGCGCCGCGCGAATGTTCGCGTAAGAAGCCTTCGCGTCCTGCGTAGTGGTGTTGCACCAATCGTATTTGAGATAGTCAACACCCCAGGCAGCGTATTGCAGGGCATCCTGATATTCATGGCCGAGACCTCCAGGGCGACCGGCACACGTCTTCGAACCAGCGTCGGAATACACGCCGAACTTCAAGCCGAGCGAGTGGATGTAATCTCCGACCGCCTTCATTCCGTGCGGAAAGAGCTGCGGGTCGGGGACGATCTTACCGTTCGCATCGCGGCTTACCTGCCAGCAATCGTCGATGTTAACGTACTGGTAACCGGCGTCCTTCATCCCGGATTTGACTACGGCATCGGCCATGCTTTCGATCATCTGTTCATTTACATTGCAGGCGAACTTGTTCCATGAATTCCATCCCATGGGCGGCGTGAGAGCCAGATTGGTAGATGGCAAAGCATTTTGCGCAATCAGATTGCCTGCGAGGAGTGTGACAATAAAGGTGAATACCACGCATCGCGATATTCTCATGCTCGCGTTTTACCAGAAATCAGCGGACATTGGTACTTGAATGCAATCTGACAGGTCTAATGGGGCAAATAGATTTACAATTCGGGCTGCGACTTTCGCTGCAAAGGAGCCTCTCGTGCAAACCTTACGACCTACATTCCTGTTGCTATGGATATGTTTTGTCCTTCAACCTCTGGGCATGCATGCACACTCGCTGATGAAGGACGACACGAATTCGCTTGGAATTTTCGAAGGCCATCAGGACGTTGGTTCCGTGCTGCATTCAGGGTCTGCCGAGTACACCGCGCAGCAGCACAGCTACACACTCGTCGGCAGCGGCGAAAACATGTGGTTTGGAACGGATGCTTTCCAGTTCGCATGGAAGAAAATCTCCGGAGACGCAACCCTTACCGCGGACATAGCTTTCCCCACTTCCGGCGGAAATGAACACAGGAAAGCCGTGCTGATCCTGCGGCAAAGTCTGGATCCGGATTCGGTTTACGCCGACGTCGCGCTGCACGGCAATGGCCTCGCCTCCATGCAATTCCGCGATGGTAAAGGAGCAGTTACGCGCGAGATCCAATCAAACATCTCCGCGCCGAAACGCTTGAGCATCGCCAAGCGCGGGGATTACGTCTACATGGCGCTCAGCGGCGATGGCGGCGAACCGCAACCTGCCGGCGGCTGGCTCCGCATTCCGCTGGAAGGATCGTTTTACATCGGAATCGGCGTCTGCTCCCACGACAAAGACGTAACCGAGAAAGCGGTATTCTCGAACGTCGAACTCACGCAGTCCGGTGCGCCCCAGGGCGAACCAAAGCTCTTCAGCACGCTTGAGACAGTTGAAATTCCTTCCTTCGACCGGCGCGTAGTTTATCTCTCGCAGAGTCATTTCGAGGCTCCCAATTGGACGCGCGATGGCAGTGCGTTCATATTCAATCGCGACGGCCACATCGAACGCCTGCCGATGAGCGGTGGCAATCCGCAGACCATCGATACCGGCTTCGCCAACAGTTGTAATAACGACCACGGGATTTCGCCGGATAGTTCTCAGCTGGCGATTAGCGACAGTTCGCAGATCGATCAGAAGTCTCGGGTTTACGTGGTGCCGATCGGCGGTGGCACGCCTCGCAGAGTCACGGAAAACTCGCCTTCTTACTGGCATGGTTGGTCGCCCGATGGAAAGACGCTGGCATTTGTCGGCCAGCGTAACGGCGATTTTGATATCTACACCATCTCTCCCGCAGGCGGAGCGGAAATCCGCCTGACCACGGCGAAGGGATTGGATGACGGGCCGGAATATTCTCCTGATGGAAAATACATCTACTTTAATTCGGAGCGGACCGGACATATGCAGATTTGGCGAATGAACGCGGACGGCAGCGACCAGCAGCAGGTGTTTTCCGACGAATCAAACAACTGGTTCCCGCATATCTCTCCCGACGGTAAGTGGATGGCTTTTGTAACCTACGAACCCGACGTCAGCGGCCACCCTGGAAACAAAAATGTAATGCTGCGGCTGATGTCCGTCGACGACAAGAAAATCACCGTGCTGGCAAAACTGTTCGGAGGGCAGGGCACGATGAACGTCCCTTCGTGGTCGCCCGATAGCAAACGGCTGGCCTTCGTGAGCTACATGCTGGTGCCTCAGGAAAAATAAAAGCGATCTTTTATTTCTTAAGCACGTGAATCTTGCGCTTCACCCTAACGTCCGACTTTTTCGTCAAAGAACTTCGCCATCAGTCCGAGTGCTTCCCTAGTTTCTGGCACTTGGAAGTGATACCAGAAAGCGTGAGGCAGAGCTTCAAACACGACCAGTTGCGCATCGACGCCAGCTTGCAGTAGAGCGCGCTGCAGGATTGTGGTTCCGCTCAAAAGAATATCTCGCGTACTCGTGACCAGAAGAGTGGGAGGCATGCCGCGCAGGTCGGCGAACAGTGGCGAAAGAACTGGGTCTTTGCGATCGGTCTTGCCGATGTAGGGACCATCCGGCAAGTGATCGGGATCGGTCGGCTGAAGCATCCCCGGAAAGCCACCGAGGGTGAACAGTTGCCAGGAATCGCCAACACGGCTGAAATCGCCATGGCCGGAAAAAACTCCGAGAGCGGCGGGGAGCGGCAAGCCGAGTTGCTTGAGACGCACAGCAACTTCGCAGGTCAGGATGGCTCCCGCGGAAGTACCGTAGATTCCAATGTTGTGCGGAGCATAGGTTTTGAGCAGTTCTCTGTACACCGCGACAGCATCGTCAACGGCGGCTGGAAAAGGATTTTCAGGAGCCAGACGATAGTAAACGGAAACGACCTTAATTTTGGCAAGATTGGCGATCGGAACGCCTTCAATAAGCGAACCTGAATCGGAGTTGAATCCGCCGCCGTGAAGATTGATGAGCACGCGGTTTGAAGTTGGAGTGGAGAGCGGCGTGATGACATCAGTGCGAACGCCGCCCATGCTTGTCTCCTCGATATTTACCGGATAAAGTTTACGGGCTTCGGCGGAATCCATCTTTCGCCAGGCATCGGTATGGGCGCGGCGGTCGGCGAGCGACTCCGGCGGCGTGGGCTTCTGTTGAGCCAATGAGTCCAGCCACTTCTGAGCTTCGGGGCTGATCGTGTGCGGCATCGGGATGACCAGCGTGATGTGTGCGGTGCCGTCAGAATCGAATGTGGCGGAATCTTGCTGTGTGGCCGGGATTGACTGGGCCGAAAGAAATGCAGAGAGTGCGAAGACGATCAGGAGGCAGAATGCTCCGGTTTTCATCGGCTAGTTGTAACAGATGGAGCGGAACAAAGAAAGGAGCCTCCCCGGCTTTGGCAAGCTTCCCACAAGACGCGATATCTACGCCAACGTGTACTTCCCTCGCTCAATCACTTTTCCCGCAATCTGCTGCCGCAGTTCGATGGTATTAAAGGGCTCGTACTTGGCGAGTCGGCGCAAGATTGCTAACTGGGTACGCAACATGTCTCCGTCGGCGACGGCGGCAATCACCTTCTTCGCCGCCGATTCCACCTTCTCCATTGCCTGCGAGAGATAGACTCGTGCCATTGCTATCGGAAGAGCCGCGGCAGCTTCGCCTTTGGTTTCTACAATCTTTTGCGCTCGTAACACCGCCGATTCCATGGCGTATGTTTCAATAGTCATGTCGGCAATGGCGCCCATGATCTCCTGCTGGTCCTGAATTGCCTGCATGTATTTCTGCGTGGCCGCGCCTGCGGCAAACAACCCGAGTTTTTTGGCCTGCCCAACCAGTTTGCGTTCCTCCGGCAACGGCCCGTCAATATCTTCACCAATCGATGGACCGGAGAGCACTTCCTCCATCAACTTCTTAATCGCCGGCATCAGCGGCAACTGGCCGCTCATGGCACGCTTGAGAAGAAATCCAGTGATGATCAGGCGGTTGATTTCATTGGTGCCTTCGAAGATTCGATTGATGCGGGCGTCGCGATAGGCCCGCTCGGCGGGATATTCCTCGACGAAGCCGTAGCCCGCATAGATCTGCATGGTCTCGTCGACGATGTAATCGACCATCTCCGAGCCCCACACTTTAATGATGGAGCACTCCACCGCATACTCCTCGATGGCCTTGCGCGTCTCCCTCATGGCTTCGGCGGAAGACTTATCTACTTCGCCGAGGGCCACGTCCATCATCCCGACGGTGCGGTACACCAGCGATTCTCCGACGTAAAGCAAAGTGGCCATGTTGGCGATTTTCTCGCGAATCAAACCGAAGTCCGAAATCGACTTGCCGAAGGCCTTGCGCTGCTTGGCATAGCCGACCGCGCTTTCCAGTGACACGCGGCCGCCGCCCACACACATCGCCCCTAGTTTGAAGCGTCCTATGTTCAGGATGTTAAAGGCAATGACGTGCCCGCGGCCTTTTTCGCCGAGCAGATTTTCCGCCGGCACTTTGCAATCGTTCAAGAGGATGGGGCAAGTGGATGATCCACGAATGCCCATCTTGTGTTCTTCCGCGCCAACGGAAAAGCCAGGGAAATTTCGTTCCACAAGAAACGCCGAAAGCTTGTCATCGGTCTTGGCGAACACCGTAAACAGGTCGGCAAAGCCGGCATTGGTGATCCACATCTTCTCGCCGTTGAGAACGTAATACTTTCCGTCGGACGAAAGTTCAGCGCGCGTACGGCAATTCATCGCATCGGAACCCGAGGTTGACTCCGACAATGCGTAAGCGCCAACGATTTCCCCGGCAGCCAATCGAGGCAAGTATTTCTTCTTCTGCTCCTCAGTTCCAAAATAAACGATCGGCAATGTGCCGATTCCCGTATGTCCTCCCCACGTGGTAGCGAACCCGGCATATTTCGCGATGTGGTCGGCTATGACCGCGGCGGTAACCTTGTCCATCTCAAGTCCGCCGTAGGCCTCTGGAATTTCGACCGAGCTTAACCCTAACTCGCCAGCCTTCTTCAACAAGTCCCGAGTGATCGAGAAATCCTTGTGCTCAATCTTCTCGGCGTTCGGAAGGATTTCGTTGACGGCAAATTCCTCGGCGGTCTGACCGATCAGCAAATGCTGCTCAGTGAAGTCTTCTGGAGTAAACACTTCGCTGGGCTGCCGAGCTTCGAGAAGAAAACTGCCGCCGGTGATCTTGATAGTGGGAAGTGCTGTTGTCGTTGCCATGTCTTAATTCCTTTGAATCCGCCGTCGCGGCGAGCCACGCTGGATGAGTGCACTAATTCTAATTCCGTCGAACCCGGAAGGATAGAGGCACCGTGGTCCAGTGGATGCACTGTCGTGAGCCAACTCGCGGATTCTTACGGCATCTTGACATCAACTGGATGCTTGACGCTGTATGTCTGAATTCGCGCCGCCGGCAAGCAGGTCGAATAGTTCACTAAACGGGTCGAGTCCGATTGCGGATCGTCGCGACGAACCTTGTACATCCGCATCTTCAGGCACTCGCGCGGCGTGTCCGGCCCCAAGTATTGGAGCTGCAGGGGTTGATCACGCTGGCCGGAATTCAATGCCGCCGTCGTGCTTATTACGGCGGTTTTCCCGGTTGGCGAAGACTGCGCTGCCAAGCTTGTGGCAACGATCGCTATCATCAGCGAGCAAAACAACAGAAAAACACGGAAGAATGACATGGGGTTCCCTCTTGCGTGAATTGTAGCTCGATTAGCTTGGATCAAGCCTGCAATTCGAATAATTCATAATCTCTTAATTGCATGGAGGCGTTCTCGCGTAAAAACGTTGTCCGCCGTATGGGGCTAATTCAAACTCTCGAAGATTCCCGCCGCGCCCATGCCGCCGCCGACACACATCGTCACCAACCCGTACCGTCCATTTTG
>PLUJ01000332.1:15989-16243 GCA_003165455.1 Acidobacteriaceae bacterium
CCGCCAGCGATTGCGCGGCGAACGCTTCATTCAACTCGATCACATCGATATCGGAAAGTTTTAATCCAGCCATCTTCAAAGCTTTCGGAATGGCGAAGACGGGCCCCAGTCCCATCTCTTCCGGTTTATATCCAGCAGTCGCGAAGGAAACGTAGCGTGCCATGGGCGGGGTGCCGAGAGCTTTGGCGCGATCGGCAGACATCACCACAGCGGCCGCAGCGCCATCCGACATCTGCGACGAATTTCCGGCGGTG
>PLUJ01000327.1 GCA_003165455.1 Acidobacteriaceae bacterium
TGGTGAAGGTGCCGCCTTCCATATCTGCGAGTGTGATTTTCTTGTCGCGGGCCTTTTGCGAGAGCTGGGATAGTTCGACGGCGAGCTCGACAATATTTTTCTTATCGACATCGCGCACCACCGGAACCAGCAGGCCGCGATCGGTATCCGCGGCAACGCCGATATTGATGTACTGCTTGTAAATGATCTCTTCCTTAGCCATATCGATGGTGGCGTTGAATTGGGGAAAGACTTTGAGCGCGGCGGCGCAGACCTTGAGGGCGATGGCGGTGACGGTCATTTTGCCGCCCGCCTGTTCGGCTTTTGGCGCGAAACGCGCGCGCAGTTGCTCGAGTTCGGTGATATCGGCGCGATCATGCTGGGTGACGTGAGGGATGGTGTTCCAGGATTCGGCCAGATGCTCGGCGGTTTTGCGGCGAACTCCGCGCATGGAGACGCGTTCGATCTTTCCCCACTTGGAGAAATCCGGCAGCTTGGGTTCGACGAAATGTCCGGCGCGGGGCGGCGCCTGCGCGGCCCCGGACAGAGCGGCAAGAGTGGCTTTGGCGTTAGCCTTTACGTCATCTTCGCTGATGCGTCCGCCGGGCCCGGTGCCTTGGACCGAATAAATATCGACACCAAGTTCGCGGGCCAGGCGGCGCGTGTGCGGCGCTGCGGGTACGGCTTCGCGGTGTTCGGTGCCGGCGACCTTGCCAAGCTGAGCGGGCATGGAAAAATCGGCAGGGCGTGGCATGGGCTGATCCGGGGGGAGCGCCTGTTCTTCGGTTTTGCCCTCGGCACGAATGGCGGCCTGGAACGCGAGGCGTGCGCCATGCTGACCTGAGACGTGCTCGACCGGCTGGCTTTGCGTGCGAGTTGTTTCGGGCTGGGTTGATGAGGAGCCTTGCAAAGTAAAAATCAATTGGCCGACTTTAACCTTCTCGCCCTCTTTGACCTTGACCTCACTGACGATGCCGTTTACAGAAGAGGGGACTTCGATGACGGCTTTATCGGTTTCAAGTTCCATAACAGGCTGGCCTTCAGAGACTTTGGCGCCGGGCGCGATCATGAGGCGCACAAGGTCCCCCTGAGAAATATTTTCTCCAAGTTCTTGCAGGCGAAATTCGGTGGCTGCAGCATCCGTGGAGCGAATTCGGCGCTGCGGAGAATCGGGCGCAGGGGTGGGAGGCGGAGGCGCGGGAGACTGGGCGTCGGCTTTGGTTTTATCGGCGATTTTGTCGGCGAGGGTCGGGGACGCTTCGCCGGAGGGGGCGGGTTCCGCGGATTTCGAAGCGTTGCCATTTTTTTCCGCGGTAAAGATGACTTGGCCGACTTTGATTTTGTCGCCTTCCTTGACGCGAATTTCTGTAACGGTTCCGGTGATCGAAGAAGGCACCTCGACGACCGCTTTGTCGGTTTCCAGCTCCATGATTGCCTGGCCTTCGCTCACGGCGACGCCGGGGCTAATCATCAGGCGCACCAGATCGCCCTGTTCAATGTTTTCGCCGAGTGCGGGAAGTTTAAATTCGATCACTGATTCCATTCCTTCATGAATTCGGATGATGGCGAGCCGCTAAACCCGCGCAGGTTGCCGGCAGTTCAACTGATCGCCGGGTTCATTTTTTCCGGATCGATGCCTAACTCCTGAATTGCTTTCTGCAGGATGGCGGATTCGATTTTCTTTTCGCGCGCCAAAGCTCCAAGCGTGGCGAGAACAATGTGCTTGGCGTCCACTTCAAAGAAGTCGCGCAATGCCGCACGATTTTCGCTTCGGCCAAAGCCGTCGGTACCCAGAGAAACGAGCTGTCCCGGCACCCACTTTGCCAGGGATTCGGGCAAGATCTTCATATAATCCGATGCGGCGATGAAGGGTCCGGGTGCATCTTTCAGGGTCTGGGTGACGAAGGGAACTTTTGCGGGCGCGCCAGGATGCAGCATGTTCCAGCGTTCGCAATCGTTGGCGTCGCGATAAAGTTGCTTGTAGCTGGTTACGCTCCAAACGTCGGCGGCGACGCCGTATTTTTCCTTGAGGATCTGCTGCGCCTTCAAGACCTCGTACATGATGGTTCCGCTACCCAGGAGTTGAGCGCGGAGTTTTGTGTCAGGCGCGTCCGCGGCTTTGAAGCGGTAAAGTCCGCGTAACACACCTTCGCGGATATTCGGTCCCGACGGCATTTCGGGCATGGGAAGCGGTTCGTTGGTGACGGTGAGGTAATAGAAAATCGATTCCTGGTCGACGTACATGCGCTTGATGCCATCCTGAATAATGATGGCGATCTCGTAGGCGAATGCGGGATCGTAGCAGAGCAGATTGGGCACGGGCAGCGCGAGCACATGGCTGTGACCATCCTGATGCTGCAAGCCTTCTCCGGCCAGCGTGGTGCGGCCGGCGGTGCCGCCCACGAGGAAGCCGCGGCAGCGCATGTCGGCGGCGGCCCAGATCAGGTCTCCGATTCGCTGGAAGCCGAACATGGAGTAATAAATAAAGAATGGAATCGTGTTGATGCCGTGGTTCGCGTAAGCCGTGCCCGCCGCGATGAAGGAGCACATGGAACCGGCTTCGGTAATTCCTTCTTCTAGAATCTGGCCGTTCTTTATTTCCTTGTAGTAGAGCAGGGTATCCATATCGACCGGCTCGTAGAGCTGGCCGACGCTGGAGTAGATGCCTACCTGGCGGAACAATGCTTCCATGCCGAAAGTGCGGGCTTCGTCGGGAATGATGGGGACGATCAGCTTGCCTAAGTCGGGATCGCGCAGAAGCTTCGACAGAAGACGGACGAACACCATGGTGGTCGAGGCTTCCCGGCCATCGGTGCCTTTGTAGAATTCCTCGAAATAAGACTCGGGGACGGACTTCAGCGGAGTGGCGCGAACGGTGCGTTGCGGCATGTAGCCGCCGAGCTGCTGGCGGCGCGCCTGCATGTACTTGATCTCTGCACTGTCGTCGGAGGGGCGATAGAAAGGCGCATTGTGCAGTTCGTCGTCGGGGATTGGAATACCGAAGCGCGAGCGGAAAAGCTCAAGCTCTTCTTCGTTCAACTTCTTTTGCTGATGCGTGATGTTCTTGCCTTCTCCGGCTTCGCCCAGGCCGTAGCCTTTGATGGTTTTCGCCAGAATGATGGTTGGAGCGCCGACGTGATCGACGGCGGCGCGGTAGGCGGCGTGAACTTTAATGGGATCGTGGCCACCGAGGCGCATGCGAGACAATTGTTCGTCCGAGAGATGCTCGACCATTTTCAGCAGGCGGGGGTCGGTGCCGAACAGGTTCTGGCGGAAGTAGGCGCCGCTTTCGACGAAATATTTCTGATACTGGCCGTCGCTGATTTCGCCGAGGCGACGTACCAGGATTCCGTCACGATCGTTGCGGATGAGGCTGTCCCAGTCGGAGCCCCAGATGCATTTGATGACGTTCCATCCAGCGCCGCGGAAGATGGCTTCGAGTTCCTGGATGATTTTTCCGTTGCCGCGTACGGGTCCATCGAGACGCTGCAAGTTGCAGTTGACAACGAAGATCAAATTGTCGAGATTTTCGCGGGAAGCGAGCGTGATGGAACCGAGCGCCTCGGGTTCATCCATTTCGCCATCGCCCAGGAACGCCCAAACTTTTCCGCCAGTAGATTGCTTAAGGCCGCGATTCTCCAGATAGCGGATAAAGCGCGCGTGGTAAATCGCCTGAATCGGTCCAAGCCCCATGGAAACGGTGGGGAACTCCCAGAAGTTCGGCATGAGCCAGGGGTGAGGATAGGAACTGAGGCCACCACCGGGTTTCAATTCGCGGCGAAAATTTTCCAGCTTTTCTTTTGGAATGCGGCCTTCGAGATAGGCGCGGGAATAGATTCCGGGCGCGGCATGGCCCTGGAAATAAACGAAATCGCGGTCCCCGCTCTCATTTTTTGCTTTGAAGAAATGGTTAAATGCCACCTCATACAGAGTTGCGGCAGAGGCGAAGGTGGAGATGTGACCGCCAATGCCTTCCTGAATCTTATTGGCGCGCACCACCATGGCGAGCGCATTCCAGCGGACGAGGCTCTTGATGCGGCGTTCCATCTCCTGGCTGCCGGGGAACGGGGCCTGCTGAAATGCAGGAATCGTGTTCTGGTAAGGCGTGGTTGCGGAAAAGGGGAGGTTCACACCGGCGGCGCGCCGGGCATGCAGCGCCAGTTGCTGAATCAGGCGGCCTGCGCGTACTGGGCCTCCGCCCTTGGATAATACATAGTCCAGTGAATCAACCCACTCGCGAGTTTCCAGGACCTCTTGACCGTCGGTTTCCGTCTGAGCCACGTCGTACCTCGTTGTCTAAATTGTTCTTCTCAAGAATCGATTGCGAATAACCCATGATATTCAATTATGAGAAATCCTGCTGAACGAAGGTCATCGTCCTAATTATCAAGATGGCGAAAATTGGGAGTGGATTTTTGAAGCGCAAGAAAACTCAGTTTTTCGCGGCGATCCGCGGGAATCCGTGCGGCGTAAACTAGGTGGATGGTGACGGCAGCGCGGCAACCGGAGGTGGGATCGTCCGGGAATCGGAATGGATACCGCTTTCCGCCTGGGATGCAGCGCAATTTATTGTGGTTCGCGCTGCGCAAGTTTCGTCCGGCGAACCCCATATTTTTGTTTCAACATCTCACCGAAACCTACGGCGACATCGCACATTACAAAATCGGACCTCATCACATTGTTTTTCTGAACCATCCCGAGTACATCCGCGAAGTGCTGGTGGTGCAAAACGACAACTTCATCAAGGAACGGACCGTACAGCGCACAAAGATGCTGTTAGGGGAAGGCATGATCACGAGCGAAGGCGCGGTGCACCGGGCGCAACGGATGACGGCGCAGCCGGCGTTCCACCGGCAACGGATCGGGGAATACGCTCGGGTCATTGTGGAAGAAGCGGCGCAGGTTCGAGACTCGTGGCATGCGGGCGAGACTCGCGACATTGCCGCCGACATGATGCGCCTCACTTTAAATGTGGTGGCCGGCACGCTTTTTGCCACCGACTTACGCGAGGAAGTTTACGAGCTGGCAGCGGCCATCAACCGCATTATGGGGCTTTACAATTTTTTGGTGATGCTGCCGGCCGCGGAGTGGTTAGTGCATTTGCGGCCGCCGGGACTGGCGGCATTTGTCAGGGCGCGCAATCGAATCGATGCCGTGGTGTATCGAATGATCGACGCGCGCATGGTCGACGCGAATGAGAGAAGCGATACGGATCGCGGAAGCCTGCTCGATCTGATGATTGCGGCCACACCCGAGAATGACGACAATGCGCGACAATCTTTGCGCGATCAAGTAATTACCATATTTCTTGCCGGGTATGAGACGGTCGCGAATGCTCTGTCCTGGACGTGGTATTTGCTTTCGGAAAATCCAGAATGTGAAGTCAAACTGTCGGACGAAGTGAATAGTGTGCTGAATGGGAGATTGCCAGCGTTCGAGGATGTTCAGCGTCTTTGCTATACGGAGAACGTGCTGGCGGAATCCCTGCGGCTCTATCCTCCAGCGTGGGCGATGGGACGGTATGCGCGGAATGATTTTTCGCTGGGGGATTATTTCCTGCCGGCTCGAACCACAGTCCTGATCAGCCAATTTATTACTCACCGCGATCCACGATTCTTCCCCGACCCACTGCGTTTCGATCCAGACCGTTTCACGCCGGAGGGTAAAGCGCGACGGACGAAGTTTACTTACTTTCCCTTTGGGGCGGGTGCGAGGCAATGTATTGGGGAGTCGTTTGCGTGGATGGAGGGCGTCCTGCTTCTGGCTACGCTGGCGCAGAAATGGAAATTAAAATTAGCGCCGGGACATCGGGTTGAGCCGCAGCCTCTGATTACTTTGCGGCCGAAGTTTGGCATGGTTATGCAGGTTGAGGCGCGGTAGCTCTTTCTTTGGTTTTGAGCGTCCTTTGGGCGTTCTCCTCGGTTTCTTGCGGGCGCTGTTCGGTTTTCGTAACAAGAATCGCCAAATGCTGCGAGAAGTAATCGGAGGGGGGAGGTTTCGACTGGGATCTCCCAATCGAGCGGTAAACACGGGCCAAACTGAGTGAGCCGCGCAAGAAGAGTTTCGTTTTTCGAAACAAGATCACGAAATTCTAGCTACTGATCAAGAGCTAGGGCATCATTTCCCCGGGCCGAACCTACCGAGCTGTAGATCCCTGGGAAAAGTCAAAAGGAGCGGATCGCGATGCGATTTCTGACGGTATTTTATGTGCTACTCGTTTCTCTCTCGGCGTTTGCCGTCGACATGACACCTGAAGAACAAACCATTCGGACCGCTTACGCAAAGCTCTCTTACGCCGTGGATCTGGAGACGGCGATCGGGGCGGTGAAGGCCAATCCGAAAGTCACCTACGCCCAACTTGCTCAAGACGTGGCCAAGGGAAGCCTAACCTTCCGCCTGACCAATTTCTCCTGTGCCGACATCAGCAGCGTGGCAAATCAGAAATACGCGTCCACCTTTGACGACATCCGGGACGGAGGCGATGTCATCGACATCACATCCGTGACTGAGAAAGTCACCGAGGGTCAAGACCGCGAGACTCTCATGCCCGGCGCAAGGCCGGAGTGGTCTCACGGACTCAAGGGTCCGGTTCCCACTTCCACCGTGGCCCAGATGCTTCCCGTAATGGAGCAAGAATCGGGAATCACCCCGCTCTTGCGCTATTGCGGTTACACCGTCACTGTCAGCTTCGAGGGACGCAGCCGCACCTATCCCGCAGACTTCTATTTCGGTCTGGACGGGAAAGTCGCACCCGGCGACATGGTCGTGGCTCTGGGAGGGGGAACCCTGGCAGAGTTACTGGTGAAGCCCGTGTATCCACAAGCACTCGTCGAGACGGCGATGTTCGGCAAGAACTCCGCCATCCGCGAGTTCCTCGAAACCAACCAGCGCAGCAACGCAACGTGCCGGCACGGAGAAGCGTGCTGCGATCTGTCTGTTTTGCAGTGCGGGGTGTACAGCCCTGACCTGAAAGCGGGACGTCAATGAAGCGGGCTTGGGGGGCTGGGCCAACCGTACTCTAACACGACACGGGATGCCCCACTCGTGGCAGTTCACGGGTGGGCTGCTGCGAACTCTCCCTGCATCTTCATTTGTCACAGCTATATCGACGCATTCATGTTAACTCGTTTCAATGCAGACAACCTGCACCGCTACTAAGGCACAGCCCGCGCTCGTAGTCTTTTCTTAGAGGTCATGGAATAGATCCGATAGCGCGCTTAATTTGTATTTGTCGGTTACGCGGTCATGCCTGAGCATGTCCATCTTCTCTTTAGCGGGTTGTGGAGCAGCTTTCGCCATTATGCTATGACGATCGGGGCTCAGTTCTGCTCAATGAGGCTCGCAAAGCAGACTTCACATCGGCAAAATCTCTTGATCCCATCGGTATCGCGGCCCACCCGTGAAAACGCCACGGGTGGGGCATCCGGCTCTATTCACTTTCTACTCCGGCTTCGCAGTGAAGATCAGAAAATAATCCATGCCGTCGGCTTTCACGAAATCCTGCGTATCGCGCAGTTCGTATCCGGCTTGGGCGGCTTCGCGAACGATTACGTCTTTATTCACGCCGTGATTTTCTCCGTTGCCATTGCGATCAATGATGCCAATCTTAGCTCCCGGTCTCAGCGATGAGCGCAGGTTCTTGAGTAGCACAACTGGATGAGCTACCTCGTGGTAGGTCTTGAGCATCAGCACGGCGTCGATACTTTCAACTGGGAGTTGAGGATCGTCGGGCTTGCTGAGGATCGTTTTTATGTTCTGGAGTTGTTCTTTTTTCGAGCGCTGGTCGATGTAACGAATTGCTTCCGGGTTGATGTCCACAGCGTAAACCGTACCCGACGGCGTGACGCGGCGAGCGGCGCGCACGGAGAACCAGCCCGATCCGGCTCCGATGTCGGCAACGTTTTTGCCGGGCTCAACGCCTAGCATATCCATGATGCGGTTGATCTGCAGGCGCTCATCGCGCCCCGGAGTTTCGAAAATAGAGAGATCGCCGGTGTAAGGATTGCTGGTCTTGCGTTGCGTTGACGGCGGTGGGGAACTGTTTTGAGCGTGACCCGGAACTGCTCCCACCAGGCCTGTGAACAACAGCGAGATTGGGCCGATCCATCTGAGCGTGCGTCTGAGCGCTCCGACCAAAGGTTTCCAGTTCATTGCTTCGCTTCCCCGAGTTCGTGCGGCGAACACAGCTGCGCCGAATATAGCTGCGCCGAAAATATAGCGTTACTGATATCTAGATTTTACGCCGCGCGGCACCACTACCCGTAAATGAATCAGGTCCGGTGAGTATTTGGGACTGGGTGGACGTTTAGGGCTGTGGGAGCGGATTTCGCGGCAAGAAGCCAAGGCTAAGGGGTGCNNGCGGGTGAGAATCGAACTCACGCATAAAGGTTTTGCAGACCTACCTAAACGGTCAATCACAGTTTGTACCGGTTTGTAAGCCCTTGTTCAATCAGAGGTTTAGCGGAATTGGCTCCAACGGGCTACAAGCCCCTCCATGCGGGTACCACCCACAAAATTCCCCACAGGAACGGAAAGCGTGAGTTGGAATCCCATCGGATGAATGGCGGTTGCGTATTTGTCGAATTGACCAGAGTCCTCGCAGCACCTATTCCCAGTGGAATATCTGGCGATGGGAGCGTGCCCGGATCGAGCATTTCAAAACTACGCAATATGCGGAGACGACGAAGTTATGCCCGTGTAAAGAGTTTTGTTTTGCTTTTGCTTTTGCTCTTGATTGTTTTTTTATCTGGTCAGGATTCTGCGAGCGAATGCGAGCTGGTTTAGAAACGATGATTACATTTCAAAGGAGACTAAATGAATAACTCTCAACAACGATCTCGAAACGGTGAACAGGAACAAGTGAAATTTAACAGGAAGCATGAGGCTAAGAAAGAATACGCAAGGTGGTTAAAGCAGATTGATTGGAAAGTGTTTTGTACTTTCACTTACGCATGGAGGGTTTCAGACCCGCAGGCCGATAAAACTTTTATAGAATTTATTAACAGACTAGAACGTTCCCTCAAATCCAATGTGGGCTACGTTCGTGGCGACGAAAAAAGATTCTCAGGCTGCGGGAAACCTGCATCTGCCCGGCACTACCATGCCGTCCTGACCTCGGCAATTCCGTTGGAACCTACTTGGGTGGCATCGCTCTGGATGGAAATGGCAGGGCACCGGAGTGATCACGCCGGGGCAAAGGTAGATACATACAATCCCGCCGCCAACGGTATCGAGTACGTATTGAAGTTCATCAGCCAGCCAGAGGGAGACTGGAAGTTCGGGAGATTGGAGCTTTTTCATCCAGAGGCTAGGAGTCTGCATACCGTGAACGCACGCTGGAACAGGCGCTTGCGAAGGATAAAAGCCCGATAACAGCAGCAATTGCAGGAAACAACCTTGCGCAAACCAAAACGAGAATTGCAATTGAATTGCACATCGTGAAGACAGGGGGTCGCCGTTCCAAGGACGCTTGTTCTTGAGTTACCTGAGGTGAGCTTTCGAACCCGAACCGCAAATAATCAGAAAAGGAGAATGAAACGTGCAGACTGAGAAGAGTATAGAAAATAAGAAAGTCGTTCCCCACCACGTCCATAAGTCGCAAGGTCTATCCGCAATTTGGGAAGATCGAACGGGAAGCACGATAACAAATCCGAAGCAGCATAAGCAGTTGAAGAGGCTAAAAGAAGCTCTAGGGATGGAAAAAGCAAAGCAGTTGATCGACTACATTCTCACTCACTGGTCAGAGTTCGGGGGCAAGTATNNGGGGCAAGTATGGAGAGGCACGCCCCGACGCACCATTTCCGGATGAACCGCAGATAGGATTTCTAAGCAAGTACCACGCCTTAGCTTTAGTGATGCTTCATGAAAAGCAATCACTGGCCGCCAAGAAAGCTAAGGAAGAACAAGCGAAGAAAGAAGCTCTAGCAAAGGTGAAAGAGGAAGCAGCGACAGTGAAGTGTAGTGCACCCC
>PLUJ01000251.1 GCA_003165455.1 Acidobacteriaceae bacterium
GCGGGTCTTTTGATCGTTAAGTTATTGTCATGACTACAGTTGTCAATTCTGCAGCCGCATCAGGAAACATAACTCTTAATCAGTAGGTTGTAGGTTCGATTCCTACCGCGCTCACCATCTTTTCAAAGAACCGGCGATGCAGAACTGCTCAATCGGGGCTTGGCTCGGGATTGCCATTCAAGTTTCCTGTGCTGCGTCCATCTTCCCGATGTTAGTAGTTCGTCAACAGGTGCCCCTGGATACATCGCACATGGTGATGAATTGGGAGTCAACAACAACCGGAGCAGGCATGGAACAGTAACACATACATGAAGCCCTACAGCCATGTCCGCTGCGCTATCATTTTCACGATTCCGGCAAAGCAGGCAGAGCAATTTTTTGCTGAATTCCGGAGCCTTCGACGATGGTATAGATGAAGTCTGAAGGAACGTCGTGCAAGATTTCTGATTCGCCATTCGGCCAGCGGATGGTAACCTCGCTCATCTTGGTGGCGGCGCCAAGTCCGAAGTGCAAGCGAAGATCGTTCTGCGAAAGGTAGCTGGAGCCTCCGCGCACTTCGCTCAACTGGGAGATTCCCCCTGACTTCACGGTAACGCGAGCGCCAATCGCGGCCCTATTACTTTTAATTCCAACGAGTTTGAACAAAACGCGGTGATTCTCACTCTTGGTGCGGTTCAGCAGCAGCGAGGGGGGCTCTCCCACGTTGAGAACCACGATATCGATATTTCCATCATTGTTAATGTCTCCAAAAGCGGCGCCCCGCCTGGATTGCAGAGGCATTGCCGCGAGAGCTTCCGAGACATCGTCAAAGGTTCCATCGCGATGGTTGCGAAGCAGCAGCATCGGTTGACGATAAGTCGTGCTGCCGGGAACCGAATCGGCCTGCGGATAAACGTGGCCGTTGGCGACGAATAGATCCAGCCAGCCGTCGTTATCCATGTCAAAGAAACTAGTTCCCCAACCTACGAAAGGATATGTAGGCTTCAGCAACTTTGCGCGCAGACTGGCGTCGGCGAAATTATCTTTGCCCAGATTATGGTAGAGCGTGGAACCCTGCTCCACGAAGTTCGTGACCATCAACGAGAGGCGTCCTTCGTGTAGATAATCGCCCCAATCGACGCCCATGGAGCCTTGTTCCGCCCCGTCTCCGCTCAATGCAACTCCATCCAGCAGGCCGACATCTTCGAAGGTCCCATCATGTTTGTTCCGGTAAAGAAAGTTAGGACCGGCGTCGTTCGCGACATACAAGTCCGGCCAACCGTCATTATCGTAATCGCCCCATGTCGCACCCAAGCCGTAATAATGATTAGGGTCGTTGACTCCGGCTTTTCTTGAAACCTCTTCGAAAGTGCCGTCCCCTTTGTTGTGGAACAACAGATCCGATTCTCCGGCCAGGCCCCAAGGTCCGCACTGCACCAGGATTCCTTTGAAGCGGCAGAAACGAGGATCATTCCCAAACTGCGGCAGGTTATCGATATCGACGTGAACGTATCGGGATACGAAGAGATCGACGCGACCGTCGCGGTCATAATCTGCCCAGGCCGCGCCGGTGCTGAAGCCCCCGGCGCCCACTCCCGCTGTCTCGGTTACGTCTTCGAATTTGCAATTTCCCTGGTTGTGATAAAGCGCGTTGCCGCCAAATCCTGTGACGTAAATATCCTGCAATCCGTCATTATCGTAATCGGCGACGGCGACGCCCATTCCCCAGCCCTTACGCGTAAGGCCTGCGGCGATTGTGATGTCGGTGAACTTGAGCTCCGCCCCCTTCGTGTCGGCTTCCTGATGATAGAGAGTGATCATCGGGTCTCCGCCTGCGCGATATCGCGGGACCGTGGAACCGCTCACCACGAGGATGTCGAGTTTGCCGTCATTATCGCAGTCGATGAAACCGACGCCTCCGCTCATGGATTCGACAATGTATTTCTTGTCGGGAGAAGAAATGTGCGAAACAGTCAAGCCGGATGTGGCGGCGACGTCTTCAAACTTGGGTGGTGAGGAATGGATCGTTTGGCTTTGTTTCGCCATGGATGAAGGAGCATCGGAGGGATGGCTCCCTTGGGCGAACAAAATTTGTATCAGTAGGAATCCGGTGGCGACGGAAAGCAAAAGACGCATAGGCAGAAAACGATTATAGCGTGCGGCTTTCGCTGGTCCTTTCACTGGGTCCTTCGCGTGCCTCCCATCATCTCGGATAGACTAGGAGTAACTCTCTGCAAGGAACATACATGCCAAGTGGGTGGTTCACGGGCGGTAAGAGTGGTTTATTGCTATTGCTGTGCTGGGGTTTCATGGCTCAAGCTCAAACCATCCCTACGGCTGCTGGAACCGGCTCCTTGCCTGCAGCGACTGCGCAGCTTACTGTCGAGCAGGTCGTCAGCAAACTTCAGAAAAAGAACGCTGAACGTGCCACGGCGTTGCAGGAGTACCAGGCGACACGCGATTACGGAATGCAGTATCGCGGATTCCCCACCAATCGCAAGGCTGAGATGGTGGTTCACGTGGAATACCACGCTCCAAATTCAAAGCAGTTCACCGTCGTTTCACAAAGCGGTTTCAAGTTCATCATCGAACATGTATTTAAGAAATTACTAGAGGCGGAAAGCGACGCGACCGCCGATGCCGAGAGCCGCCGGCATTCGGCTCTTTCCGCGGAAAATTACGACTTCAGCATGGCTGGTTACGAAACCACGCCGGAAGGAGGCCGTTATATTTTGACCTTGATCCCGAAGATGAAGAACAAATTTCTTTATCGCGGCAAGATCTGGGTCGACGCCAAAGATTTTGCGGTGGTGCGGATCAAAGCGGAGCCAGCGGTGAATCCATCGTTCTGGATCAAGAGAACTGAGATCGAGCATACATACGAAAAAATCGGGCAATTCTGGCTGCCAGCTGAGAATCGTACGGAAAGCGTAATCCGGCTGGGAGGCGTTGCGCACCTGTCGATTGAATATAAGGACTATAAGATTTTGAAAGCCGAAGCACTAGCAACAGCCGAAAACGGACGGGGCGACGAATAGCGATTGCCGGGCCGAATTGCCCGAAGAGTATGACGGCGCCACCACCACGTCAACGACGTCACAACCCTCTGCTTGGCCGTTTACGATGTGCCCCTAGTGAGCGGATATCCCTTTTCGCGCCAATCGCGAATACCGCCATCCATCGAAATCACGTTTGTGTAACCCATGTTCTGAAGGTTGTCCGCCGCCAGCGCCGAACGGAATCCTCCGCCGCAATAAAGCACAATCTCCGTACCAAGCTCAGGCACCTTCGCCTCAATGTCCCGCTCGATGATTCCTTTCCCCAGGTGAATCGCACCCGGCAAGTGATCCCTACCGAACTCGCTCTCTTCACGAACATCCACCAGCAGGAACTTCTCTCCGCGATCCAACCTCGTCTTTACCTCCTCGACATTCGTTTCCCGTACGCGCGTTTTCGCGTCGTCCACAATCTTCAAAAATCTCGGCGGATGCTGCTGTGCCATAATTCTCTCCTTCTCGACAGCTACTTATCGTATCAAGGCTTCCTTACTTCGTGAAACAGCCTGTGCTTCGGGATTGAACCATCTCTCGTTTAGCATGAAGCCAGTGACCGAAAAATCTAACCGTCGGATTGGCCTGGCCCGTGTTCTTTCCAAACGCGGCTATTGTTCACGGTATGCCGCAAGCGAATTGATTCGCGCCGGCCGCGTCACCCTCAACGGAAACCTTTGTCGCGATCCGGAAGCGCCAGTGCGGGAAAGTCAGGATGGAATCGAAGTGGATTCGGCGCTTGTTGAAGCGCGCGGCAAAATCTACCGCATGCTGAACAAACCGCGCGGAGTGGTCACCACGGCGTCCGACGACAAAGGCAGAAAGACTGTATATACAACTATGGGCGAAAGCTCCAGTTGGATAGCTCCTGTCGGACGACTGGACAAAGCCAGCGAGGGCTTACTGTTATTCACCAACGATTCGGAATGGTCTGCCCTTGTCACCGCTCCAGAATCGCACCTCGACAAGACCTACCACGTTCAATTGGCAGTTCTGGCAGATCAGAAATTCACTCGATCTCTAATGAATGGAGTAAAAACGAAAGACGGCGAAGTGCTCCGGGCCAAGCAAGCGAGGCCGCTGCGCTCGGGGCAAAAAAACAGCTGGGTCGAAATCATTCTCGACGAAGGCAAAAATCGCCACATCCGCCGCATGATGGAAGCCCTGGACGTGGACGTGTTGCGCTTGGTCCGGGTTGCGATTGGTCCATTGCAATTAGGCGATCTTGCAAAAGGCAAGTCCCGCGATCTCTCCGCGGAAGAGAAAACTATCCTGGACCGCGCGCTCGGGCGGAAGCTGGAAGCCTGGAGTGTTCACTAGTCTTATGAACGATGTCACATTTCTTCCTGCCCACGCCATGGCCGAACTTATCCGGCAAAAAACAATTTCCCCAGTTGAATTGCTGGAGGCGCATCTCGCGCAAATCCAGAAACTTAATTCCAAACTGAATGCGTTCATTCAAATCGATTGGGAGGGCGCCCGCCGATCCGCGCGGGAAGCGGAATCCGCAGTGATGCAAGGTGGTTTCCTCGGCTCGCTCCACGGAGTTCCCGTGAGCATCAAGAGCTCGATCAGCGTCGCTGGCTTACGCTGCGAAGCTGGAACCCGCTTGCGCCAAGGCCTTGTCGCCAACCGGGATGCCACGCTCGTCACCCGCCTCAAAGATGCCGGGGCCATTATTCTCGGCAGCACTAACACTCCGGAACTTCTTATGGCGTGGGAAACCGATAACCTGATCTATGGCCGCACGAATAATCCCTGGGATGTTCATCGCACCGCCGGAGGTTCCAGTGGAGGCGAAGCGGCTGCCATCGCCGCAGGCATGTCTGCCGGCGGCGTCGGTAGCGACGGCGGAGGCTCTATCCGTGTGCCCGCTCACTTCACGGGAATATGCGGCCTTAAGCCCACTCCTGGACGAATTCCTTCTTCCGGCCACTACCCTACGTCCGTCGGGCCCTTCGCTCAGCTTGGAGTGGTTGGCCCCATGGCTCGGAACATTGCCGATCTCAAACTTCTCTTCGAAGTTACGCAGGGTCCCGATGTGGAGGATACGTGCTCCGCGCCAGTACCTCTGCGGTGGCCGAGCCTTGAAGAAGTCAGGAAATTGAAAGTCGCCTATTTCGAAGACGATGGCCGCACTCCAGTGACTGCGGAAACTCGCGCCGCCGTCCGCTTTGCGGCGGAGGCCCTTAGGAGTGCGGGATTTCAGGTCGAACCTTTTCGGCCTGATGTTCTGGAAGAAGCTCGACAGCTGTGGCACCAGTTCTTTGTCGTTATCGGTGGAATGTTGTTGGGGCCTATGTTTCGCGGCAGGGAAGCGGAGGTGAGCCCAATTTTGGCGGAGTTTCTGGAATGGGCCGCGGCTGATACGCCTCACAGCGGACTCAGTCTGCTCGATGCCTGGGTGCGGCGCGACATCGCACGCGTGAAGTGCTTGACCCAAATGAAGGAATTTCCAATTCTTCTATGTCCCGCAGCGGCGATTCCCGCTTTCCGGCACGGCGAGCGCCATTGGACGATCGAAGGTAAGCCCGTGAGCTATCTGGACGCATGGAGTTACAGCGAGTTCTTCAACCTTCTCGGCAATCCCGCAGCCGTTGTACCGGTGGGCCGATCCTTCGAAGGCCTGCCGATAGGGGTACAGATCGTGGGCCTTCCCTGGGAAGAAGAACGAGTCTTGTCGGTCGCCGAGATATTAGAAAAGCAGTGTGGTGCGTGGAAAATCCCGCCACACAATTGAGTGGTCAACATCATGCGAATCGTAGCCTTGCTTTTGGTCGTTCTGATCGCCGCTCCCGTTCTGTTGATCCGTTTCCGCAACCGGTGGGTAGCGACTTTCAATCGGGTAGTTTTAAACCGCATTAGCAGCCACTTCGCAGGCCGCATACCCGGATTCGGCATTCTCGTCCATACTGGTCGAAAGTCGGGCCGCCCCTACCGGACTCCGGTAAATGTCTTCAAAGCTTCCAAGGGATTCCTCATCGCGCTTACCTACGGACGCGAGGCCGAGTGGGTGAAGAACGTTCTCGCAAGCGGCGGAGCCGAGCTGGAGACTCGCGGCCTATGCTACCAACTGACCGCGCCGACCATCGTGCACGATCCAACTCGCCGGCGATTCCCGTCCTTCGTCCGCGCCATTCTCTGGATTATCGGCGCCACTGATTTCATGCAACTTTCCGCTGACCGCAAGAATGGAGTCTCGCGAGGGATTTCTCAATAACCGGGTGGCCATCCAGCGGTTGAGTAACCCGGCGCGGCTAGTATGTTTAGATTATTCCTCCGCCGCGTTCCTCCAGATAACTTGGTGCACACCTTTTTCTTGCTGGGGATTTGATTTTTCCTGCAGTTCGGTATACCAAATGCCGCTTGAGCAATCTCGGAAAACTGTCTCAAACCGGTTGCTGTCATGGCTGTTGCCTTTTCTGGTCGTCTCAGCTGGATACCTTTATGCTTTCCCGCAGGCCAATATTTTCTTCGCCGTCGTCGTTCTGCTTCACACCGGGGCGGGCATGTTCACCGCGATTTTACTGTTCCCAACCCTTTTCCAACTGCTGCGCAACGGTAACTTTCTCGATCGTGCCGCCTATTTCCTAATCGCCGCGGGTGCCGTCTTCGGTCTCATTCTTATTAAGACGGGAACCTCCCGCGTCGAATGGAAATGGCTCTATCTCCATATCCTGGTCTCTCTGGTCGGTGCGGCCCTTCTGATCGCGCAGAGGCTCGGGAAGCGTGACTCGCTTGGGTCAAGCGCACCCGCGGTGTTCCGCGCCTCAATCTGCCTCGCAGTCATGGGCGGAGTAGCCTACGGCGCTCACCATGTCCGCGAAAGCTGGCAGTCGAGCGGACGCATCGAAAATCCTCTCATGCCTCCCGCTAACATGAACTCCGAGGGCGACGGCTCCCAGGGAATGTTTTTCCCTAGCTCCGCGCAGGTCTACGGAAACCAAAAAATCCCCAGTAAGTTTTTCATGCAGTCGGATTCCTGTAAGCGCTGCCATGAAGACATCTACAACCAGTGGTATGGCTCCGCTCATCATTTTTCTTCTTTTAATAATCAGTGGTACCGCAAGGCCATCGAGTATATGCAAGACACGGTGGGCACCAGGCCTTCGAAATGGTGCGGCGGGTGCCATGATCCAGCCGTCCTTTACAGTGGCCTGATGGATACGCCGATCAAGCAAATCGTGCATCGTCCCGAGTCGCAGGCCGGCCTGGGCTGCATGATGTGCCACTCAATTGCCCGTGTGAAGAGCACCATGGGGCAGGCTGATTTCTATCTGGAATACCCCGAACTGCACGAACTCGCTGCTTCTGAAAATCCTGTGACTCGCGCGTTGCACGACTTCGTCATTCGCCTGAATCCGGAACCTCACCGCCGCACTTTCCTCAAGCCTTTCATGAAGAATCAGACGGCGGAGTTCTGCTCCACCTGCCACAAAGTTCATCTTGATGTCCCCGTTAACAATTACCGCTGGTTCCGCGGCTTTAACGAGTACGACAATTGGCAAGCCAGCGGAGTCTCTGGCCAGGGCGCGCGCTCGTTCTATTACCCTCCCAAACCGCAGCAGTGCGCCGATTGCCACATGCCCATCGAGCACTCAATTGACGCGGGAAACATCAACGGCTTCGTTCACTCCCATCGGTTTCCCGCTGCGAACACCGCCATACCCACGGCGAATGAAGACGAAGCTCAGCTCAAACTTACCGAAGGATTTCTTAAGAGCGGCGCTCTCACCGTTGACATCTTCGCGCTTAGTCCGGCGAGGGCCGAGAAAAAGACCGCAGCGCCGAGTCAATCAGACCTCTCGACAACGTTTGCGGTCGGTGAGGAAGCGGAAACAAAAATCACTCCAGCCAATGAGTCGGAAGTTTCGCCAGTAACCGCGCCGCTCAACCGCGTGCATCCTACTCTTCGGCGGGGAGATACCGTTCGCGTCGATGTCGTCGTTCGCACCAGGAAAGTCGGCCACTTTTTCCCTGGCGGCACCGTTGACGCCTATGACACTTGGCTTGAATTAAAAGGGACTGACGATAAAGACCAAACCATTTTCTGGAGCGGTATGGTCGAAGATGGCGGCAAAGGTCCGGTTGAGAAAGGCGCGCACTTCTACCGCTCTTTGCAGATCGATGCTCACGGGAATCCCATCAACAAGCGCAACGCCTGGGCCACGCGCGCCGTGGTTTATGTTCATCTCATTCCACCCGGAGCTGCCGATACCGTTCACTACCGCGTGCGAATTCCAGAGAACGCCGGACACAAAATCACTCTGCATGCCCGTCTTTGTTACCGAAAGTTTTCCTGGTTGAATACACGGTTCGCGTTCGCGGGAGAGCCCGACGAACAATTTGGCCACAACGTTACGCCGGATTACGATGACCGTCCATTAATCTTTACCAAATCGCTTCAGGGAGTTTCCGCGAAGGAAGAAAAAATCCCGGACGTACCCATTGTCGCGCTTGCTGAAGACGAGATTACATTAGCCATTGCGGACCGCAACTCTCCCGCCGCTGAACCGAAGACAATCGTTCTTAAAGATGAATGGCAGCGCTGGAACGACTATGGCATCGGCTTGTTTCTGCAGGGAGATTTAAAGGCCGCTGCCGCTGCGTTCCAGAAGGTGACGGAGGCCGATCCAAATAATCCCGATGGCTGGGTCAACCTGGGTCGTTGCGCCGTGCAAGAGGGAGACATGGAACGTGCGCGCGTAGTCCTCGAAAAAGCTTTGGCGTTGTCTCCGAATCTTGCTCGTGCCAATTACTTCTACGCTCGCGTCTTGCGCTCTGACGGCAATTACGAAGCCGCGTCCGCACATCTAAGCACTGTTTTAAAGCAGTACCCGCGTTACCGTGTCGCACTCAATGATCTCGGACGCATCCTTTTTCTTCAACGTAAGTACCAGGAAGCGGTGACGACTTTTGAATCGGTCCTGGCCATCGATCCGGAGGACCTGCAGGCCCACTATAACTTGATGCTATGCTACAACGGACTCGGCAACCAGCAGCTCGCGAAAGCCCACCAAGCCCGGTACATGCGCTTCAAAGCCGACGAATCCTCGCAGGCGATTACCGGACCCTACCGGCAGGCGCATCCCGAAGACAACAATGAAAGGCAGGCGGTGCACGAACATGTAAGCGTGCCGCTTGCCGCGATCTCGAAGAGCAAAGCCCCTCTCGCGTCGCTTACCGCGTCAGGTGCAGCACGATGAGACGAATTCGTTCGGTGTTGCTCAGCGTCTCTCTTTCTTTGTGGTTACTCGTGTCTTCGCTGCCTATACTTCATGCCCAACAGATTCAGTTTCGCGACATCACCACTCGATCTGGAATTCACTTTACTCATAACAATGGAGCCTTCGGAAAAAAGTGGCTGCCCGAAACTATGGGTCCCGGATGCGCCTTCATCGACTATGACAATGACGGCTACCCCGATATTCTTCTGGTAAATGGCGACGATTTTCCCGGCCATGCCCATGCAGGGGCAACCACCCCAAAGCTATACCACAACAACGGCAATGGCACCTTCACGGATGTTACCCGGAAAGCTGGATTGGCCATCCCCATGTTCGGCCTCGGCGCAGCCATTGGTGATTACGACAATGACGGCTTCGATGACATCTTCATCACCGCGTTAGGCCAAAGCCATCTCTTTCACAACAACGGCAACGGCACGTTTACCGAAGTGACGAAGGCCGCTGGAATGTGGGGTCCGAATGAGTTCTCCACCAGCGCCGCCTGGGTCGATTACGATCGCGACGGCAAAC
>PLUJ01000113.1 GCA_003165455.1 Acidobacteriaceae bacterium
CGCATCGCCGGAGTTCCCGTCGGCAAGGAGATTCCCGAAAAGCCGGCGTACGGCAACAGCGCAGATGCGGGTTTTGCTGCCGAAGCAAAAGATGTCGGCTCTATCATCGTTGTGGTCGCCACAGACGCGCCCCTGATTCCAACCCAGCTCAAGCGCGTTGCGAGGAAAGTTTCCCTTGGCCTGGGCCGCGATGGCAGCTACTCGGGGAATGAATCGGGGGACATCTTCATCGCTTTTTCAACTGCAAACCCCGGGGCAAGCAATCCCAAAGGATTGCATCCACTGANNACTGACCATGCTGCCCAATGATTCGCTGGATCCGATTTTCCTGGCCACCGTGCAAGTCACCGAAGAAGCGGTTGTCAACGCCATGGTTGCCGCCGAAACCATGAAAGGGATCGACGACCACGAGGTCATCGCTCTTCCGCACGACCGCCTCCGTGAAGTCTTGAAGAAATACAATCGCCTGGAAAAATAGTGGCGGAGACTCGGCCTGTATTCGGAAGTGATTTCGCATCTCCTTAATTCTTCGCTGCGTCCTTAATCCTCTCACTTTCATCCAAACAGCAACGGGAGGATCATTATGCAGAAACGCAGATTAGGCAAAACCGGCGTGGAAGTCGCGCCCCTGGCCCTTGGAGGCAACGTCTTCGGCTGGACGGCCGACGAATCCGCATCTTTCCAACTACTCGATGCTTTCGTCGACAAGGGTTTTAGCCTGGTCGATACCGCGGATGTCTATTCGCGATGGATTCCCGGCCACATCGGTGGCGAGTCCGAGACGGTCATCGGCAAGTGGCTGAAGAACGGCAAGCGTAGTCAGATTATTCTGGCTACAAAAGTCGGCATTGACATGGGTGACGGGAAAAAGGGACTCTCCGCCACCTACATTCGGCGGGCGGTTGAAGATTCTCTCCGCCGGTTGCAGACCGATTACATCGATCTNNATCCCGACACGCCGCTCGAGGAAACTCTTGGAGCCTTCACCGAACTCATCCGCGCAGGCAAAGTGCGAGCCATCGGCGCTTCCAATTACACCGGCGCGCGCCTCGCAGAAGCACTCAGGGTGAGCCAGGAAAACGGCCTTGCTACGTATGAAACTTTGCAGCCGGAATACAATCTCTACGATCGTTTCACCTTCGAGGGCGACCTTGAATCGGTGTGCCGGAAGAACGGTCTGGGCGTGATCTCCTACTACTCGCTGGCCAGCGGATTTCTTACCGGCAAATATCGCTCCGAGGCCGATCTTTCGAAGAGCCAACGCGGACAGACGGTCAAAAAATATCTTACCCCGCGCGGCACGCGCATTTTGGAAGCTCTCGATCAGGTTGCCCAAAAGAAGAATGCCAGCCCAACGCAGGTTGCTCTCGCATGGTTAATGGCCCGCCCTGGCATTACCGCGCCCATCGCCAGCGCCACCAATCTAAAGCAACTGGACGATCTCATCCACGCCGCCAGCCTCGAGCTCGACCAGCCATCCATCGACTTGCTGACGGAAGCGAGTTCTCCAGATACCCAAAGCGAATCGCGCGCCGCCGACTAAGAATCTCCACGTGGCGACTGCTCCACCCTTCCCGTTTTTTGGGAATTAGAAAAATGATCGGGGTGCCNNGCGTTCTTTGCGAGAAGTGGGGGTTTTGACGTTAAATGCGCCAGTCCACCGCATGCAGCGCAATGCCGCTCTCGGCAATCCGATCCGTCTGTGAGACGGCGCAACGCTTCAGCGTTGCGATAAATCTTGCAGGGAAAAACGCTTTGAGCCGCCGCGATAAATTCCAATCGGAGTTTTCTGACTCCTGGTCACACATTACCTTCGCTGCTCACCTACAGTTCCTTTTCTTTCCCCCGCAAACGACTACACTAAAAGCTGTGAAACGTCTCTACACCATCGGACGCATTGCAGGTGGAATGAAGTTCACCTGCACCCATTGCGCCCATCATGTCAGCACTCTCGACTTCGATCCCCGCGACGGCAACCTGCGCACCCAGGCCGCCCGCGCCATCAACCAGCATGCCACCCAGGTCCATCACGAGCCCGTAACCTACTCCTCGCTCGACTCGCAAGTTAACATGACCCGCGTGTAAGGGTCCCGCGCGATTCCGAGCTGCCCACAAAAAAACCCTTGTCATTCCGAACACGCCCGTAGGGCGGGTGAGGAATCTGCTGTTTGTTTGTGCAGAAGTGCAACTCGGCTTCACGCGCCGCGCTTGTGGATTTCTTCCCAAAATAAATTGCTCAAAGTTCCCGAGGCCGCGTCGGGCTGAAATCAACTTTTCGCGATGCTTCTAAAATCTCGCCTGGCGAAACCGACATCGCATTCACTTGTGACATCTAACCTTCCCGTCCACAGGCGCGCTCGCCGATCATAACGGCGGAGGCAGTGCGCAGTTGTCATTCTTCGGAGATTCAGCACAAAGTAACTCCCATGCAATCAAGATTTTTCCTCCAACTTATTGCAGCCCTTAGATCATTTCCGGTTTTCGCTGCAAATTGATGATTCGAAGAGATCGTAGGGAGGGGGAGGGGGTACCGCTTACCAAGGCGTAACCAGCCCGCTTCCCGAGTTGGAACAAGAATATTTTGGCGGGTCGGTCCTCAGTCCTCAACTGCGGGGGTGGAGCCGCGCGGTGCTAGGGATCCTTCGACTGCGCTTAGGATGGCGAGTGAGTGGTCACGGCTCGGCACTCGGTACTCGCAACTAGGCCACAGCCTTATCCGTGATCTCAAGGCCGCGATCGATGATGGCGAAGGCCTCGCGCAATTGCTGTTCGTTGATGCAGAGCGGCGGATTGGTGAAGAAAGTGTTCCAGCGGACTAGCGTGTAGAGGCCCTGCTCGCGGAAGAAGCGGCCAAGGGCGACCATCTCGTCCGACGTGCCGTTGAACGGAGCCATGGGCTGGCGCGTTTTACGATTGCGAATCAGTTCGAAGATTCCGAATAATCCGATCGACCGCACCGCGCCCACGGACGGATGTTTGGCCTGCATTTCTTTTCCCAGCTGGGTTAGGACTGCTCCCATTTTTTTTGCGTTCTCGATGAGGCCATCTTCTTCGTAGACCCGGATGGTCGCCAGCGCGGCGGCGCATCCCATGGGATGGCTGTTGTAGGTGAGGCCTCCGTAGAAAACTTTGTCCTGGAAATGCTGCGCGATGTGATGACGCATGCCGACCGCTCCCAGCGGAAGATAGCTCGAGGTCAATCCCTTCGCCATGCAGATAAGATCGGGAACGATCTTCCAGTGATCGATGGCAAACCATTCTCCGGTGCGCCCGAAACCGGCCATTACTTCGTCGGCGATCATCAGGATTCCGTATTTGTCGCAGAGCTTGCGCACGCCTTCGAGATATCCATCGGGCGGAATGAGGATGCCGTTGGTGCCGACGACGGTTTCGAGGATGAATGCGGCGATGGTCTGCGCGCCTTCCAGTTGAATGGTCTCTTCGATCATCGCGAGAGAAGATTCCGCCGACTCCCATCCTCGCTCGATGCCATGATAAGGATCCAGCACATGGACGACGCCCGGAATGCCAGGTTCGGCGGCCCATCGGCGAGGGTCGCCGGTGAGCGTGATGCTGCCGCTGGTTGCGCCGTGGTAGGAGCGATAGCGCGCCATGATCTTGTGGCGTCCGGTGAAAAAGCGGGCGAGCTTGATGGCATTTTCCGTAGCTTCGGCGCCGCCGTTGGTGAAGAAAAAAGTGTCGATGTCGCCCGGAGTGATTTGGGCGAGTTTCGCGCCAAGGCGCGCGCGAACTTCGGTGGCCATGAACGGATTCGCGTAGGCGAGCGTGGCGGCCTGTTCGGCGATGGCTTTCACGACACGCTCGTCTCCGTGCCCGATGTTAACGGACATGAGCTGGCTGTTGAAGTCGATGAAGCGCTTGCCTTCGGGCGTGTAGAAATAAATGCCTTTGGCGGAGGAAACGGGAATGGGATCGACCTTGGATTGCGCCGACCATTCGTAGAGCGTGTGTTTCTTGCAGAGGTCGACGATTTCTTTGCCAGACATTGTGGGCATGGCGGGAGTTGTGTTCATGGAATCCTCAATTTGATAATTAACAGTATCGCCGATTATTGAGTGATTGGGCGATACAGTGATTGAGCGATTTCAATGGCCAAGTCGCCCCATCACACAGTCGCTCGCTTGCAAAGAGAGCTAGTCAATTTTGGCGCATCTGATGTATGATGCGTGATGACACATGCGTACAACCCTTGCAATCGACGATGACGTGCTCAGCGCCGCCAAAGAGATGGCTCTGATGGAGAAAAAGTCCGTAGGCGAAGTGATCTCTTCCCTCGCCCGGCGCGCGCTTTCGCCTCCGGAAACTGCCCCGAAGACGCGGAACGGCGTGCCGCTCCTGAAGCTGCGCAAGGGCGCACCTCGAGTGACTTCGGAATTGGTGCGTCGGCTCCGCGAGGATCTGCGGTGAGCCGGTTTCTTCTGGATGTGAACGTCCTGATTGCTCTGATCGATCCCGCTCACGTGCAGCACGATCGTGCGCACGCCTGGTTCGCGGCAAAAGGACGTAAGGCCTGGGCGACGTGTCCGCTGACTGAAAATGGAGTTCTGCGTATTGTCGGTCATCCTCGCTATCCAAGTTCTCCAGGATCACCCGCGGTCGTTGCCGAGTTGCTTTCGTCATTCCGAAGTTTGCCCGGACATGCTTTCTGGCCGGACGATCTATCTTTGCTGGATGGTGAACACGTTAACGCAGAGCGTCTTCTAGACTCGGCTCATGTCACCGATAGTTATCTTTTGGCGCTCGCGCGCGCGCATGAGGGGCAGTTGGCCACTTTCGATCAACGCATGCCCACCGAGTCGGTTATTGACGGGGCCAAGGCGCTTCATCTGATCCATTGAGGATCGACCTTGGATTGCGCGGACGATTCGTAGAGCGTGTGCTTCTTGCAGAGGTCGACGATTTCTTTGCCGGTTAGCTTGTCGGTTGCGGGATTTGCGATGGTGGTCATTACTTGGCTCCTGACTTTTCAAAACCCTTTAACACAGAGGATCACAGAGTAGAACTTTAAAATTTTCTGCTGTGATCTTTGGCCCAGCGTTCGACGACTACTTTCTTGTCGGTGTAGAACTCGATGGCGTCGCGGCCCTGGCCGTGGAGGTCGCCAAAGAAACTGTTTTTCCATCCGCTGAAGGGGAAGTAGGCCATGGGCGCGGCGACTCCGATGTTGATGCCGATGTTGCCGGCTGGGGCATCGTAGCGGAAGCGCCGCGCGGCCGATCCGCTCGACGTGAATAGGGAGGCTTGATTGCCGTAGGCGCTGCGTTCGAGAAATGCAAGCGCGTCGTCCATGTCGTTCGCGTGGACGAGGCTCAGGACGGGGCCGAAGATTTCCGTATCGGCGAGGTCGCTGCTGGCGGGGACGTTGTCGAGGATGGTGGGCTTCACGAAGTT
>PLUJ01000100.1 GCA_003165455.1 Acidobacteriaceae bacterium
GCACGATCGAGACAATTCCCCAAGCAATGCCGAACATGGTTAGAAAAGAGCGCAGCTTGTGTCCCCACAAGGTTCGCAGCGTTTGACCGAAGATGTCGAAGAGAAGGCGCATTCTAACTGATTATACGTTTCGTGGATCAAATCCTCGCCTGGCCAGAGTGGCTCTTTACCTGCATACAGCAAGAATCTTTTCATTTTAATTGAACAAAATTATTTCGCTCTCCCGCAGAACTCGGCTATTCTCTAGCGGGATGTCCACGCTGCCTCTTTCCGAGCTTCTCGGCGCCACGGTGTATGAGCCGTCAGGCGCGGCAACCGGCCGCGTGCGCGAGGTCACGCTGGCTCCGCAGGAAGACCGCACACGCATTGCTTCGCTCATCGTTAAGACCAAATCTGGCGACCGTGTTCTAGCCTTTTCAGCAATCTCGGCTATCGATACCAGCATTCACGCATCGACAAATTCGACCGATTGGCCAGCCGCTAACGGTTCAGAAGGGCTATTTCTTCTGGAACGCGATCTTCTTGACCAGCAGGTGATCGACATCAACGGTCGCAAGGTGGTGCGGGTAAACGATGTCGAACTTCAGATTGAGTCTGTGGTTGAAGCCGGGCAGACTCATGCGATTTTGCGGGTTACATCGGTTGACATTGGCACACGGGGCGCAATCCGGCGACTCTTACAGGGGATTGCCCCGCGCACTGCCATCCATGCCATGCTCCAGCGAATTCGTCCCCATACCATTCCCTGGAGCTTCATCGATCTGATCGAGACGGATCCGGCACGCCAAATCAAGCTTAAGATTTCTCACGATGGGCTGGCCAAGCTGCACCCTGCGGACATCGCCGATATTGTAGAAGACCTTGCCCCCGACGAGCGCGAGGCGGTCTTTCGTACTCTGGATGAAGACGTTGCCGCAGAAACTCTGGAGGAAGTCGAACCCGGCATCCAGAAGTCCATTGTCGAATCCATGGACTCCGAGCGAGCGGCGGGCATTGTGGAGGAGATGGATCCGGACGCAGCGGCGGATCTGCTCGCCGACCTCTCCTCCGATCACACGGAACAAATCCTGGTTCAGATGGAACCTGGGGCCAGCCAGGAAATGGCGGAACTGCTCGAGCATCGGGAAGAGACCGCTGCAGGCCGCATGACCACGGATTTTCTGGCGCTGCCCGTCACCGCCACCGTGGAGAATGCCGTCGGCGTGCTCCGCGAATTCGAAGGCGGAGTGGAAACCGTAGGAACTATCTATCTGGTTGACTCCCAAGGCACCCTCGCCGGCGCTGTTCCTCTAGCTAAACTGGTTCTTGCGTCCTCTGACGCTCCCATACTTTCGATGACCTCCGAGCCGCTTATCTCGACGCATGAAACCACCAGCGACAACGAAGTCGCCGAGCTTTTCGACAAATACAATCTAGTCACCCTTCCTGTGATTGACGAACAGAACAAGCTCGTCGGCGTTATCACTTCCGATGACGTTATCGCAATGCTGCGCTCCAAGTTGTAACTTCACTTGTCCGGCAACCTTCTGAAATAGTCTGGAATCCAAGCGTAGCGCAGTGAGTGGGCCAGCCGCAGCAATTCGCTAGCGTCGACCTGTTCAGTTTGCAGATGGTTCCGCCTGTAGCTTTCAGGCGGATTCCTTCCGCCGCGTTAGGGGAATGGGCAGGAGGCCATCGGATGTCTACGAACCTTTCGAGCAACACCCTCAACGAAAGCTATCCTTCGCAATCGCTGAATCCGCAGCCTCCGCCTCTTGATTCCGATTTATGGGGGCGACTAAAACTTGGCGACGAGCGGGCTGTTGCAGATTTGTACGACCGCTATGCGCACCTAATCTATAATGTCGCTCACCAAGTCTTGCGAGACCATGCGACATCGGAAGATGTTCTTCAAGAGGTGTTTTTCCAGCTCTGGCGTGTACCTGACGCCTTCGATCCTGCAAAGGGCAGCCTGAAGGCATGGCTCACCGTAGTCTCGCGGCGACGGGCCATTGATCGTCTGCGGGGACGCAAAGCGGAAATGGACGTAGCCGATCTCGTTGTGTCAGTCGATGCAAAGCAATTGGTTGATGCATCCCTGGAACAAATTGCAAGCAAAGTCAGAGTGGTTCTGGCTGATATGCCGCCGAAATCGCGTGTTACGTTCGAATTAGCTTATATGCACGGATTAACCCACACTGAGATTAGCGAGCGTTTGGGGGAGCCTCTTGGAACTACAAAATCTCGTATCCGGCAAGCGCTAACATTTATTCGCAAGCGACTCGGCTGCAACCAGGCAAACGCGAGCAGCGACGGCCATGTTCGATAAACCCCACCGAATCTCTACGGACGAAATCGCGGAACAGGCAACGTTGTACTGTTTGGGCGATTTTTCCCCGGAGGAACGAAAAAGGTATGAGGAACATCTGTCTTCATGCGCTGTCTGCCGAGCTGCGGTTGAGGACTCGTCTGCCGTTATTGCGGAAATTGCTCTAGCGGATCCAAGAGAGCCTTCAAAAGAAGCACGAACGGCCTTTCTGAACCGAGTACATAACGAAAAGATTAAAGGAAGGCTTTGGGCTAAGCTCATCGGTGTGCTCATCACCCCACAGCTCTCAGCTCGCCCCAGCCGAAGGAAAAACCGTGTTCAGCTGGGTAAAGCTGTCAAAATGTTGGAAAGTAAGCTTTCCGGGAGTGAACAGGAATTACTGGATGCACTGGTTCAAGCGGCACTCAAGCTTTGTAATGCTGGAACTGCAGGTTTCAGTGTGCTGTATGAAGATGAACAGGTGTTTCGTTGGGATGCTCTTGCTGGCGCACTGATGGCCGCAAGGGGCGGAACGACACCACGAACATGGAGTCCCTGCGGCACCACTCTTGATCTAGGCAGGCCTCAGCTATTCTCACATCCCAGCCGCTGCTTCGAATACTTCAAAGATGCCCCTCAGCCAATATCAGAGGGCTTGGTGGTTCCAGTTTATATTGGAGCAAAACCGCTAGGTACTTTGTGGGTCGCCTCTCACGATGACCGTAAGTTCGACAAAGAAGATCTCCAGGTATTGCAAAGCTTCGCCGATTTCTGCGGGACTGCTGTCGGCATAATACGGGAACGACAAGTGAAGCTAGCTTCCAAAGCGCGGGACTGATCGGGCAGCGGTCAGTCGCGCAGCAAGATTCTCCGCCAATCGGATGTTTACCTCGGGCTTCTCGGTATAATCATCCGTTGCCTGGAGAAAGCCCCTTTGCCTTTCGACGACCTTCGCCAATGGATCTCCGCTCTTGACCGGGCTGGCGAACTAAAACGCATCCACACTGAAGCCGATCCTGTATTGGAAATTGCCGAAATTACCGATCGAGTCAGCAAGCTAAAAACAGGGAAGGCTGGCGGCCCCGCTCTGCTTTTTCAAAACGTTAAGGGACATCCAGGCTCGCAGGTCCTTATCAACCAGTTCGGATCCGAAGCCCGCATGAAGATGGCTCTCGGCGTTTCTTCTTTTGATGAATTTGGCGAACGCATCCGTGTGTTCATGGACCTCAAGTCTCCTCAAGGTTTCCTGGATAAGCTGAAGATGTTGCCGTTGCTTACGGAAGCCGGGAAGTTCTTTCCGAAAACCGTCTCCACTGGACCTTGCAAAGAGGTTATTAAACGAGACAACTTTTCACTGCTGGACTTCCCGATCCTCCAATGCTGGCCGCAAGATGCTGGACGCTTCATCACCCTGCCTTGTGTAGTAACTCGCGATCCGGCCTCTGGTAAACGCAATGTAGGCATGTATCGCATGCAGGTTTTTGACGCCACGACAACAGGCGCTCATTGGCAACGGCAGAAGGTAGCCGCGGAACATGCCCGCCAGCGCGTGCGCTCTGCAGCCGAAAATAAGTCAGCGGCGGTGGATATCATGGCCCGAAGCTCGGGCGGTTCCATGCGCGCGGAAGGCGGTCATTCCTCCGGTAAAATGGAGGTCGCCGTGGCCATCGGCACCGACCCGGCCGTGACTTTCTCGGCGATCGTACCGGCTCCTCCGGATATCGAGGAATATTTGATCGCCGGATTTCTGCGCGCTTCGCCAGTTGAGCTGGTGAAGTGCGAAACTGTCGATCTCGAAGTTCCCGCCACCAGTGAAATTGTTCTGGAAGGCTATGTGAATCTCGATGAACTGCGAACCGAAGGCCCGTTCGGCGATCACACCGGCTTCTACTCGCTTGCGGACCTTTATCCGGTTTTCCACGTAACCTGCATCACCCACAGGAAAAATCCGATTTATGCGACCACCATTGTTGGCAAACCTCCCATGGAGGACGCCTACATGGGCAAAGCGGTCGAGCGAGTTTTTCTGCCTTTGATGCGCCTGACGATTCCGGAATTGATCGATATCAATCTTCCGATCGAAGGCGTCTTCCACAATCTGATGATCGTATCGATCCGCAAATCCTATCCCGGGCAGGCGCGCAAAGTGATGAACGCGATCTGGTCGCTCGGCCAAGCCATGTTCACCAAATGCATCATCGTCGTTGACGAAGATGTGGATGTGCAGGAGCTAGGCGAGGTCACACTCAAAGTGCTCAACCACATCGATCCCGAGCGGGATATCCAGTTCACTCTCGGGCCGATTGATTCGCTCGACCACGCCTCGCGTCTCGCTAACTACGGCTCTAAGATGGGGATCGATGCTACTCGAAAGTGGCCTACCGAAGGCTTTACGAGACCCTGGCCAGATGAGATCGTGATGGACAAGAAAACCAAATCCTTAGTCGACAGCAAGTGGAAAGCGCTGGCCAAGGAACTGGGCATCGATTGAGGCGTTCAGGATGCTGGATGCCTAATCGTAATATTCGAGCCCGAGGTGAGTAATCAATTCCTCGCCCTTCAAGTAGCGAAGAGTGTTTTTCAACTTCATCAGCTGAATAAACAGATCATGCTCTGGATATAGCCCTGGTACTGTCATCGGCGATTTGAAGTAGAAGCTTAACCACTCCTGAATTCCCAAGCCGCGAAGTTCCGAGCAACGCTTCGCCAGATCCATTAGCAGAACGAGATCGAGAACGATCGGCGCAGCCAGGATCGAGTCGCGGCAGAGGAAATCCACCTTGATCTGCATTGGATATCCGAGCCATCCGAAAATATCGATATTGTCCCAACCTTCTTTGTTGTCACCCCGCGGCGGGTAATAATTGATTCGTACTTTGTGGTACATATCACCGTACAGTTCAGGATAAAGATCGGGCTGCAGGATGTGTTCGAGAACGGAGAGTTTTGATTCCTCCTTGGTTTTAAAAGACCCTGGATCGTCCAATACTTCGCCGTCGCGATTCCCCAAAATATTCGTCGAGAACCAGCCATTCAAGCCCAGCATGCGTGCCTTAAAGC
>PLUJ01000295.1 GCA_003165455.1 Acidobacteriaceae bacterium
CCGGCGCGAATTTGGCGATGCAGCTGAACGTGCGCTTCGGAAGGGCCGTAATAAGATCGAACTGGTATTTGATGAGGTCTCGATACGCGTGATAGAAGGAGATGAGATGGCGCGGGCCGGATTTTCCTGCGACATGTTCCGCAACTTAAATACTCCGGAAGAACTCCGGGCCTCGAAGAAAAGTACTCGCTGAAGCGCACCAAGCTGGAAAGATTGAGATGCCTGAAACTCCCAACAAACCCTACATAGAATTTCGCGAAGTTTCGAAAGCATTCGGAGAGAACCACGTCCTTGATCGCGTAAGTTTCACCGTCATGCCCGGCGAAACCGTGTGCATTCTCGGGCGCAGCGGCGTGGGCAAATCAGTTTCTCTTCAGATTCTCATGGGTTTCCTGAAAGCGGATTCCGGTCTGGTGACGGTTGCGGACGAAGACATTACCAATTTTTCCGAAGAGCAACTGGAAAAAGTTCGGAAGAAAGTCACTATGGTTTTTCAAAACGGCGCACTCTTCGACTCGCTCACTGTTGGCGAAAATGTAGCGTTTCCGCTTCGTGAAAAGGGCGATTTATCGGAGGAGCAAATTTACCAGATCGTGGACGGATTGCTGCAGATGGTAGGAGTGAGGGAAATGCGCGACCTCCTGCCATCCGATCTATCGACAGGAATGAAGCGGTCCGTGGCGATTGCCCGTGCGTTGGCCGCTCGACCGGAATGCGTTCTCTACGACGAACCTACGACGATGGTCGATCCGTTGATGGCCCAACTGCTGGGTGATCTCATCAAACGCTTAAAACTGCAACTGAATCTTACCAGCATCGTTGTGACCCATGATATGCGCCTGGCAAAAAAGCTGGCGGATCGTGTAGTTTTCTTGTATGAGGGGAAGTCGATTTTCTTTGGACCTTATGCCGAACTGGAGAAATCCCAGGAGCCAATTGTGCAGGAATTCCTCGAATTGGACGAGTTCAAAATGGATGCTTGAGGAGCGGGGAAATGAGGAGCTAGATTGCAAGACGTTGCTTTATGGCGCGCCTTGCCTCGCATAACCGCCGCAGGCCAAAACTGGAAGGCGCGGATATTTTGGAAATCGGGAATCGGTGAATGAAAGCTGGCATTGCAGGAACTGGGCACCTCGGTCGGATTGGATCACGCGTGCGTGGATGCAATTGGCGCAAAGTCCCGAGTTCCTGACCGATCCTATGGACCCTGGCGTGGCGTCGGATTTATGCATTGTTCAGGGCAAACTTAGATCCTTGCTCTAGAACCCCTGCTTTACAAGTTCTTCCACGGTTAGCCCACGCTTTCCGGGGTCGCCACGAAGCATCTTTTCTACGTATTTTGCGATCAAATCCGCCTCCAGGTTCACGGGGTCTCCGTTCCGAAGCGAATTCAGATTCGTCCTCTCCACCGTATGCGGAATGATCGCGACGGTGCAAACATTATCTTCCAGCCTTGCTACGGTCAGGCTAATCCCTTCAATCGAGATCGAACCTTTGGGAACGGTATATCTCTCGATCTCATGAGGCGCCTCAAAACGCAACCACCAGTTATCGGAGTCGGCGATTCGATCCAGGCCGATGAGCGTGCCAACTCCATCGACGTGGCCTTGCACAATGTGCCCTCCGAAGCGGCCGTCAGCTTTCATGGGCAATTCCAGGTTCACCACAGCTTTCTCGTGAATCCGCGAAAACGACGTGCGCTTCCATGTCTCGGGCGCGAGATCGGCACTGAAGGAATCCGGCTTGATATCGAGTGCTGTGAGGCATACTCCGCTGACTGCGATACTGTCGCCCAGCTTGAGCTGCGTTGGAGTCGTCTTTGCCGATATCGTAATGCGGCGGTTCTCTCCTAGTTGTTCGATGCGTAGGACGCGGCCAATTTCCTCAATGATTCCAGTGAACATTGCGACCTCAATAGCTACGGCTAACCGAACATCATAAACCTAAGAGGGAAAGGACTTAGTCTGCGTAAGGATCGCGCAGATAAGCTTCCACGGCGAAGTCCTCGCCGAAGCGGTGCCATTGAAGATGTTTGACCTGCAATGCCGGACTTGCGGAGGCCGAACCCTCGCCCCTTTTGAATGGAACCAACTCCTCGCCAGTAAAGATCTTCGGCGCGTAATACAGAAAAAGCTTATCGACCAAGCCAGTGTCGAGGGCCGATCCGTTCACAGTCGATCCGCCTTCGATCATCAAACTCATGATTTCCAGCTCTCCGAGACGGCGCACGATGGAATGAAAGTCCGGACGCCCTCTGACAGCAGAATGAATTTGTTCGACCCGAATGCCGCAATGCTCAAGCTGTTCTTTTTTCCGTGGCTCCGCAGAAGAGCAGAAAATCAGTACGTCGTTCATGGTCTCGCTCAAGTCCGCGGTGCTCCGCACAATACGCGAAGTCAGTGGTAACCGGAGATTCGAATCCAGAATCACGCGCAAGAGTGGCCGCCGGCGCGGATGTCCGCTACGATCTGTAAGTAACGGATCGTCCGCCAGAATCGTTCCTATGCCGACCATAATGGCATCGCTCTGGTGGCGCTGTTCATGTACGTGAGCTCGCGCCACCTCACCCGTAATCCACTTCCTCTTCTGAGTCCCTGCCTCGCCTTGCACGGTTGCGCGCGCCGGAGCTGCAGCGATATTGCCGTCGAGAGTCATTGCGGACTTTAACGTTACGAGAGGAACAAGGTGGCGAATGTATCTGGCGAAAGCCTCATTCAGAGTTCGGGCTTCGTGTTCGAGGAGCCCGACTTCCACGATCACCCCAGCCGCCCGCAATGTTTCAAATCCGCGACCGCTGACTTTGGGATTTGGGTCCGCCATGGAAGCCACAACCCGCCGAATTCCAGCGGCGATCAAGACGTCCGTGCACGGCGGAGTGCGGCCCTGATGCGAGTGCGGCTCAAGGTTGATGTAAAGAGTTGAGCTGCGGGCCTGGTCTCCCGCATCCTGAAGCGCGAGAATCTCCGCGTGTTTCTTGCCGGCATAGGTGTATGTACCGGTCCCCACCGTTCTACCGGCGGAGTCGACAATCACGGCGCCAACATATGGATTTGGCGAGGCCAATCCCATGCCCTGACGCGCGAGGTCTAGCGCGTGACGCATGAATTGTTCGTCAATCGAGTAGTCGGGCATCCTGAATCGATGGAGAATAACCGCCGCAGTCAGAGAGAACTATGAAGAGCGGACTTTATTCGAAAAGAGAATCTACAAATTCCTTAGGGTCGAAGGGCAGCAGATCACCAATTTTTTCGCCGACACCGACAAATCGCACAGGAAGGCCCAACTCCTTACAAATGGCGACTACCACGCCTCCCTTGGCCGTGCCGTCAAGTTTGGTAAGTACGATGCCGGTGACTCCTGCTGATTGCGTGAATTGACGAGCCTGCTGTAAACCATTTTGCCCGGTCGTCGCGTCCATCACAAGCAAAGTTTCATGAGGCGCCCCGGGAATAATTCGCTGGGCTGTCCGGCGCATTTTATCGAGCTCAGCCATCAGGCTGGTTTTCGTGTGAAGGCGTCCTGCGGTGTCGACGATAACGTAATCAGTTTTCCGTGCCACTGCAGCCTGGAGTGCGTCGAATAAAACAGCCGCGGGGTCGCCACCTGGCTTGGTTTTAATCACTTCAGTGCCGGTGCGCTGCCCCCAAATCTCGAGTTGATCGATGGCTGCGGCGCGAAACGTGTCGGCGGCGCACATCAGGACAGTTCTCCCCTGGGATCGGAATACTTGTGATAACTTGCCGATCGTCGTAGTTTTTCCTGTACCGTTTACACCAACGACCAGGATCACTTCCGGCGTTCCAGCGACTTTTTCGACCGGCTTCGAGTTTGCGGCCCTCAAAATCGTGAGCAATTCTTCTTTCAGAAGACGCTTTAGTTCTTCCACATCCCCGATCTGCTTGCGATTGGCACGTTCGCGCAACTTCCCTAAGACTTCTTGCGTGGTGGCTGAACCCAGGTCCGCGCCGATCAGGGTAGCCTCGAGATCGTCCAAAGTTCGGCCGTCGATTTCCTTGCCGAACGTCACCACCTCTTCAATCCGCTCGGCAAGGTTTTCGCGCGTGCGCGTAACCGCCTGCTTCATGCGCTCAAAAAGGCCTGTCTTTTTTTCTTCCGTGCCGCCGAACAGAGTCTGAATCATTTAAATACTCAGTTCGATTATAGCGGCCTATTGAGTGTTCATTGCGAGGTTATGGGGGGCGAGATTAAACCCGGGTTCTCTCGAGGGTTGCCGGTCCCAATACTGGGGCAGCAGTGGAAGGATTCGATGCGCTGGCTGCAGCAGCATCGGCAATCACTGGCCGTTTAATGGAAAAACGTTGAATTCGTATCTCGCCGCGCGCATAGACAGCAATCAGCGCGGCGACAACCACAGGATCAAGCCGCTTGCCGGCAAGGTTCTGAATGATCTTAAAAGCCTCTTCCGGAGTGTGGGCCTGCTGGTAAGGACGATTGGTAGTGAGAGCATCAAACGTATCGGCGACGGCAATGATTCGTGCCAGCAGAGGAATTTGTTCGCCTTGAAGGCCATAAGGATAACCTCGGCCATCCAGTGCTTCATGGTGAAGTTCAATGCCAGGCAGCATTTCGCCGAGTTGAGTGACCGGGCGCAGAATGTTCGCCCCCTTGGTGGTATGCGTCTTCATGACCTCAAACTCTTCCGCGTTCAGCGCTCCTGGTTTCTTGAGAATATGATCTTCGATCCCTATTTTGCCGACATCGTGAAGCTGTGCGGAGATCTGAAGCGTCTCCAGAAAGCTGGGAGCGAGCTTCATCTCTCTTCCAATCAGTAACGAATAGCGCGTGACGCGGTCGGAATGGCCGCGGGTGTAGGGATCTTTTTCGTCGACGGCGCCGGCAAGCATTTGGATCGAACCCAGGAATAGCGCGCGATTTTCCTCCGCGGCGCGCTTCAAATCCTCGACGAAATGTTCGAGTTCCTGCGACATGGTGTTGAAAGTATCCGCCAGTTCACCAATCTCTGTGCGGCTCCAAAGATGTACGCGTTGCGAAAAATCTCCGCGCGCCAGGGCGCGGCTGGACTGGGTAAGAATGTGCAGCGGTTTGGTGATTCTGCGGGCGGCAAAAATGCTCACGGTAATGCTGAGCAGGACCGCCATTAGCGCCAGCAGCCGGGCAGTGCGTTGCATTTCGTACACGCCGCGGTAAGCCTCCAACTGGGGTTTTTGAACAATTACAGCCCAGTCTAAGCTCATCACCGGACTATAGGTTCCGAGCATCTCCACGCTGTTTCTTTCGGTTTTTACCGCGAATTCCTTGGTGGCTGCGAGTTGTGCCTTGTTGCCCTCATCCACAAAATTGCGAACAATCTCGAGGTTTTTCATGTCCTGCCCGGTTACGTATTGAGCGGTGCCGGAGGCTACCAGCCGACCCTGAGCATCCACGACATAAGGAATGAGACCTCCGTTGCTGACGTCGTGCAAACGGCGAATCAGGAATTGCAAATCGACGACAGCGCCCAGCATCCCAAGAAAGCGTCCGCCGTAACTAACGGGAGCGCTTACCAGCACGACGGTGCGCGAGAATCTGCCATCCTCGATCTGAAGGGCCTGGCCGTTGTAGGCGCGGCCATCGCGGGCTGCATCGTATGCGTGTTGCAACTCTCGTTGGAGGAATGCGTCCGGAACAATGCGTCCGGCAGAGATCCCCTTGGCATCGGAATTCAGGAGCGTTGCATATGCCAGTTCATCGGAGGAGGAGACGAAATTCTCTAGAAGAGCCCGCAACTCAGGAGCTTCGATATTTTTGCTGCCAATGTCGCCGCCGCTGGCCACCTGAATAGCCGACGAAAGATTAGCCAGCATCATCCGCAAAGAGCGCTCGTGCTGCGAGAGGTCGTCCGCTAAAGACCGCGTCACGGTGTTCTGCAAGAGCATCTCGTTGGTCTTCAGCCGGTCCCGGTTAATGGCCTCCACTTGCGCGGAGTAGAAGTACATGGGGACGATGCTGATCACCAGAAGCACACTGAGGATCACATACAGAATGGGGATGCGCGCCGGATTGTGTGCTATGGAAGACAAGTCGCTCCCTGGACTCAGTTCGGGAGCGTCGTGGGCCGAAGTGGCGACGGATGTCACGGGTATCTGTAAAGTTTAATCTGGAAGGAACGCTCGGAGGCGAAAACCGCGAGCCTTTGCTATTACCAAAGTACCAATTAAAACCGGCGCTTGGCGCGGGTTTGGCAAGGAAACATGTCGGAGGCCAGACAATCGCTGACGGTCATCTGAGTGTTTCGCTTTTACTGCTGCGAGTCATCAGCTCATAAATTGCGGCGCGCGGAGCTTTGCCCTCGTGCAGGATCGCGTGCATCTGCTCGGTGATGGGCATCTCCACACCGCGTGCGCGCGCCAGCCCTACTGCCGCCGTCGTCGTGAAGATTCCCTCCGCAACCATGCCATGCATGTCTGCGAGAATCTCGGGCAGCTTTCGCCCGCGGCCAAATTCAAAGCCTACGCTGCGATTGCGAGAGAGGCCGCCCGTGCAAGTGAGCACCAGGTCGCCAAGGCCCGCAAGACCCGCCATGGTTTCCGCTTTGCCTCCGCAGGCGACTACGAGCCGCGTCATTTCCGCCAGACCGCGCGTGATGAGCGCCGCCACGGAGTTGTGTCCCAGACCGAGGCCCGCGCTAACACCGGCGGCGATCGCGATAGTATTTTTCAGCGCACCTCCCAGTTCCCCTCCGATCGGGTCATCATTCGTGTAGACGCGAAAGCTGGCATGACTGAACTCCTGCTGAACGAAGCGTGCAAGTTTCGTGTCCTGCGATGCAATGGTGATTGCCGTAGGGTCTCCCCGCGCCGCTTCCAGCGCGAACGACGGGCCACTGAGCGCGCCGATTTGCGGCGCCGGCATGTCGTGGCCGGTGATCACCGTNNGTTTTCCTCCAGTCCTTTGGTCGCACTGACGATCATGGTTCCGGCGCGCAAGTGCGGTCGCATCTGTTCAAACAAGCGGCGGCAATGTTGCGAGGGCATCGCGCTTACTACGATAGCCACGTCCTCGAGGGCTTCCGCGAGGCCATTGCAGGGCGTCACGCAAGCGGGGATGAGTTGGCCGGGAAGAAACTTCTCGTTCACGCGTTGCCGTGCGATGCTCTCACAGATTTCCTTTTCGTGAGCCCACAGCCGCACCCGGTGAGTCTCTTTGCGTCCCAGAATAATCGACAGCGCCGTCCCCCAGGCTCCCGCACCGATGATTGCAATCT
>PLUJ01000298.1:0-7594 GCA_003165455.1 Acidobacteriaceae bacterium
GTTGCGCGGCGGCGAACGCTTCTTCTCCCCACTCATTCCAGTGGATGGGCTGGTGCATGGCGGAGCGCAGGTAGGCGGAGGACGCGCGGGCGAGGGAGTTCAGCGTGGTGGTGGTCATGGTTCAAGTGTAAATCCACAGGCGTAAACGCGTGATATACGGGACCGGATCACCGAGACGGGCAGCGGCACCTAGGAGAGCTGCTAGGGTCAGAATTAACGCGGATTGGAATCGAACAAAAATGATTCCACGCGAACCGTGAGGAACACGCTACACTCTCGCCAATTCATCCAGTCGCGCCAGCGTATCCGGATACTTGCGAACGANNCCTGCGGATTTGGTTTCGCGCGGCCCTGTTCCCATTTTTCCAACGTTCTTTCATTGATCCGCAGTTTGCGGGCGAATACAGCGCGCGAACAACGCAGCTTCTTGCGGGTGTCACGAAGCAACTTTGAGTCCACTTTGGGGAGAGGCGCTGCATCCACTTTGTAGCTTCGCAAGGTGAGCTTGCCCTCGCGATGGCTCTTCATCGCAGTCACTCCTTCCATCAGTTCGCTCAGAATGTTTCGCTTGGCCATAGTTTTCCACTATACGCTATTAGCGTACGTATGCCCGAACGTGGGAGCCGGTCGCTCTAGCAGGTGCGGGAAAATCGTTCGCCGGCGAAATAATCGATCCGGCGGCTGAAGCCGTTGTTGATTTTATTGGGCTTTTTGCGNNACCTTTCAAAGCCGCCGCGAAATCAAGTTTTCCGCAACATCCGTAAGAGGATCATTTACTTCAATCCAGCCGCTTCGCAATCTCGCTGTACAAATCAATCGCTTCCGCCAGTTGTTGTTTGTCAATGAACTCCCCATCCGTATGCGCGACGTGAATTGATCCTGGACCGATTAGCAGCGGTTCGCCCCAATTGGTGAGTTTGGGAATGTCGGTGGTGAAGGCGGCGATCATGGTGGGCAAGCCATCGATGGTGCGCAGGCGAAGGAAAGGAAGTTCGAGGGGGAAATCGACCTTAACTTGATCGCCGGCGGTTGCGATGATCTGATGTCGCAAGTCCTGCGAAGGTCCAACCAAGCGATAGAGCAAATCCGCATGAGCGTAGTCTGGAATGACGTTGGGGGCGCGTCCGCCTTCGATCAATCCGATGTTCAGCGTGCATGGCCCAATCTCTTTGTCCGCGGGCAAGGGCATCGCACGGAGGCGGGTGAGAGCCTCGATCAATTTGTCGATGGCCGAATCGCCCAGTTCAGGGTAGGCGGAATGGGCCATGCGGCCGGAAGCGGTTACCTCGACGCGCAACGTTCCCTTGGAAGCGAGCGCGATGCGGTTTTCCGTGGGCTCGCCGTTGACCAGATATTTGCAGCGATGCGCCGGATCGTTCGCGGCGAATTCGTTCGCCACTTTCGCGCCCAGGCTGTCGCGTTCTTCGCCTACCACAAATAGCAGTCCGACATAGATTCCTTCGCGCCGTAAACGCTCGGAGGCCGCGATTTGTGCGGCGATAATACCCTTGGCATCGCAGGCGCCGCGACCGTAAATGCGCGACTCGTCTTCGGACGAGGAGATGAAGGGAGGAACGGTGTCCATGTGCGTGGAGAAGACTACTTTGGGATTCGGCTGCTCAGAAGACGCGGCGTAGATGTTAAAGCGGGTGCCTTCCACTGGAATTTTTCGTACCTGATAGCCGATGCGGCAGAGTTCGCCATAAAGATAATTTCCTACGGCGGTTTCATTGCCGGAGATGGATTCAATGTCGATGAGCTGCCGAGTGAGCGTGATGGCGTCCATCCCAGCAGGATAAACTACGGCTTCGCCGCGCCGTGAAATTGCGCCAATCATAATTAGGCCAACCATATAACGCCAATCATCCAGCGCCAATCATGTAATCTGATGAGCGTGAACGGACAGAATTCCACACAGAACTCAACACAGAATTCAACCATCAAGTCAATTTTTCTCGAAGGTCCGGCAGGACGCCTGGAAGCGTTGCTGAACACCGGTTCGGAGAATGCGACGCATGCAGCGGTAGTTTGCCACCCGCATCCGCTGTTTGGCGGGACGCTCCACAACAAAGTCGTATTCCATACCATGAAGGCGCTCAACAGTTTCGGTTTCCCGGTGCTGCGCTTCAACTTTCGCGGGGCTGGATTGAGCCATGGCGAACACGATCAGGGGCAGGGAGAAGTTGACGATGTTCGCACCGCGCTCGATTGGCTGGATGCGGAATTGCATCTGCCTATGATTTTTGCGGGATTCTCTTTTGGGGCGGCGGTTGGCCTGAGAGCAACGGCCGCTGATGAGCGTGTGAAAGCCTTGATCGCAGTAGGAACGCCAGTGGCTCCGGTGGCGGCTGGCACGGAGAACGCCCGGATTTATACATTTGAATTCCTGAAAGAATGCGTGAAGCCCAAGTTGTTCGTGAGCGGAGCGCGAGATCAGTTTGGTCCGCGGGCGAAGTTGGAGGAGTTGGTGGCGGCTGTGCCGGAGCCGAAGAAGTTGGTGGTGATCGAAGGCGCGGACCACTTCTTTGAGGGACGGCTGCGGGAGTTGCGCGAAGCGATTGAGAGCTGGGTGAGGGAAGCTGGCAGCTCTTAGCTGCCAGCTATCAGCTAAGATCCGAAAAGTTTTACTGGTGTACGCATTAACTGTCGGGCTGCAATCTCATGAACGATGTTCAGACGTTCCTTCGAATGCGGGAGGCTGCGCGGGCTATCTTCTTGCACGCACTGGCCGAGGCTTCCATTGCGAGCGGGATTGCGCGGCATGTGCACTGCGAGCGGGGGGTGTTGCGCATCGGTGAGGATCTTTACGATCTACAAACTTATTCGCGGGTTTTTGTGATTTCAATTGGCAAAGCTGGGCACACGATGGTTGAGGCGCTGGCGAATCAGATGGGAGAATCGGCGCTGGAAGGAATTGTGGTGAGTTCGGTTGAGCCGGGCACGCAGGTGCGAGGCTTTCGCTACTTTCACGGCGGGCATCCCATGCCGAATGCGGAGTCAGTTCATGCGGCGAAGGCCATTCTAAGGGCGCTGGACGCACAGAACGCGGCGTCGCTGGTGATCTTTCTGCTGAGCGGTGGAGGGTCATCGCTGTTCGAGAAGCCTTTTGACGGCGAGATTTCGCTTGACGATCTGATTGCGACCTATCGTGCGCTGGTGCATTCGGGTGCGCCGATCGCCGAAATCAATGCCATCCGCAAACATCTTTCGGCGGTGAAGGGCGGACGGTTGGCGTTAGTTGCATTTCCGGCGCAACAGGTTTCGTTGCTGGTGTCGGATGTGCCGGACAATACGCCCGACGCTTTGGCCTCGGGTCCGACGATGCCGGATTCAACCAGCGTGGAGGATTGTTATCGGATCGCGGAGAAGCATGGAATGCTGCCGCAGTTGCCGCACTCGGTAGGCGAGCTGTTTGAAAGGCAGGCTCTCGAGGAGACACCGAAGTCGGACGATCCGGCGTTCTACCGCTCGCGATGGTGGCCTGTGCTTTCGAACCGGACAGCGTTGGAGCATGCTTGCAGCGCAGCGGAGCGGAGAGAGTTTACGGTCGAGGTGGATAACTCTTGCGATGATTGGGATTACAAGGATGCGGCAGCGTATTTGTTGAAGAGGCTGCGCGAGTTAAGGCAGAAGTCTGAAAAAGTGTGTCTGGTGTCGGGCGGGGAAGTTACGGTGAAAGTGTCGAACGGGGGAGTTGGTGGGCGGAATCAGCAGTTTGCCTTGGAGTGTGCGAAGAAGATTGCCGGGGAAAAGATTACGGTGCTGAGCGCGGGGACCGATGGAATCGATGGAAATAGTCCGGCGGCGGGGGCGGTGGTGGATGGGACTACGGTTGCGCGAGCGCGAGAGCGAGGCTTTGATGTTTCGGCTGCGCTGGAGAAGTTCGATGCGTATCCGTTGGTCAGCGCGATTGGGGATGTGATTGAGATTGGACCGACGGGAAACAATCTGCGGGATTTGAGGATTTTGCTCGCCTACTAGATTGCGCCGGCTGCGAGGGCGAAGCAGTTCTGAATGCTGCTTTTCCATTGTTGCTGCTCTCCTTTACCCGCCCCACGTCGACTTGGGTTAACTTCGGTTCTACAGTTTGGATTCGATTATGCGGCTTCGCTTTTTACCTGCACGCCCGCCCACTTTTCGAGAAGAATGAGAGTGGCGGCGTAATCCAGGTCGCGGTTTCCGTCCTCGCTGGATAACTCATAAATTTCTTCCACGGTCTCGAGCGCGGGCAACTTTACGCGCGCTTCTTTGGCGGCTTCGAGAGTGAGCAGAATGTCCTTGTGCATGAGGCGCAAGGGGAAATTCGGACTGAAGTCGCGATTGAGGATGAATGGGCCTTTGTAATCGACGACGCCCGAGCGAACCATGGTGGCTTCGATGAGAGAGAGTAATTGCTTGGGATCGACTCCGAGTTTGGTAGCGAGAGTGAGGGCTTCGGCGAAACCTTCGAAGATGAGTGCAATCTGGAGATTCATGGCGAGCTTGGTGGCATGGCCTTTACCGGTATCGCCCATGCGAAAAATTTTCTTTCCCATAGCTGCGAATAATGGGCCAAGTCTATCGATGACGAATTCGTCGCCGCCGACCATGAAGATCAGAGTGCCATTGGCGGCGCCGACTTTCGATCCGGTCATGGGAGCGTNNGGCGGATGGAGAGATGGTGCTGGAGTCGACGATGATCATGCCCTCGGTGAAAGACTGTTCAACGCCGTCAGTGCCGAAGAGAGTCTGTTCCACCGCAGCGGTGTCGGAGACGCAGAGCCATACAACCTCGGCTCCTTGGGCAGCTGCCGCGGGAGTAGGAGCGATGCCAGCGCCTTCGACAAACTTACCAGGAGTGCGGTTCCAAACAGTAACTTCATGGCCGGCTTTGGCCAGGTTTGTGGCCATCGACTGTCCCATGATCCCCAAACCTAAGAATGCGACGCGCATGTCGAACATCTCCTTGCGAATAAAAGCTACTTTTAAATTAGATATGAGCGGGAGAAGCGGGTCAAGCACAGGAGGTTTTCAGGCGCCGGATCGTCGGAAAAAACACGATCGGACCCGCGCATCGGGAAGCCCATGCAAAAATCTTCACATCGACAGCGAAGTACTATCGAGATATAGTTTCCGGAGCGATCTGTGGGTGTGTCGGAGTCGAACCCATCGCCGCCACGGTCAAGCTTATGCCGACTTTAGAGCCGAAGCCGTGTTCTTATTGTGACTTTATAGGGCGATCGAGACTGATTGCTGTTTCGAAAAACACATCAAAGAATTTCCGGGGATGAAAATGAATACTGTCGCCTTTGCCAGCCCAGCTCGAAATACGATTCTTTCGTCAGCAATCACAATCCTTATAGCGATGGCTATTCTTCTGTCGCTGCTTTCCTCCGCAAGCGCGCAAACCGGATTGGCAAAGATCAGCACTGATACTTTTACCAATACGGACAGCGACCATAAGACCGAGGTTGAGCCGGACATGTTTGCCTGGGGCAACACGATTGTGAGCGCGTTTCATATTGCGCGGAGGCCGGGATCGATTGGATGGGGAAGCGCGGATGTGGGTTTTTCAACTTCGACCAACGGAGGCGTGAGCTGGAAGTATGGCAGTCTTCCGGGGCTTACCGTGAACTATGAAGGCGGTACCTATGGCGCGGCAGCAGACCCATCGGTCGCTTACGACGCAAAGCATGGCGAGTGGTTGATTTCGACATTGCCGCTCGTAGGTCTGAGCGGCAATTCCCAATACATTGGCGACGTTGCGGTGAGCCGTTCCGCGGACGGGTTGACCTGGGGGAAACCGATCAACGTCGATAAAACTCATCTCGATGACAAGAACTGGTCGGTGTGCGACAACACGGCCAGCAGTCCTTATTACGGCAACTGCTATACGGAGTGGGATCAGGCGTATGGAACGGGCGACGTTTTGATGAGTGTATCGAGCGATGGCGGACTGACATGGGGCGCAGGATTGGCTTCGTCCGATCATGCGGGTGGACTCGGCGGCGAGCCTGTGGTGCAGCCGAACGGAACTGTGATTGTGCCGTTTGAAGGCGGTGGCATTGACGTGTTCAGTTCGACCAACGGAGGGGCGAGCTGGGGAAAGAGCCAGCAGATTGCGGCGATCGACAGTCATTTGGTGGCGGGCGGCATTCGCAATCCGAATTTGCCGTCAGCGGGAATTGATGGAGCCGGGAACGTATATGTGATCTGGTCCGACTGCCGGTTTCGCAAAGGTTGTTCCTCGAACGACATCGTGATGAGCTCATCGTCCAGCGGCACGAAATGGAGTGCAGTCACTCGAATTCCGATCGATGCGACCACCAGCACGGTGGATCACTTTATCGCGGGCATTGGGATTGATCCGACGACCTCAGGCAGCAGCGCGCACATGACGATTGTTTATTATTACTATCCCACCGCGAACTGCAGCTCATCGACTTGCCAGCTGAACGTGGGATTTGTAACTTCAACCGACGGCGGGGCTACCTGGACCGCAGGGGTGAAGCTGGGCGGACCGATGAAGCTGGCGTGGCTACCCGTTTCAGATGATGGCCCGATGGTGGCGGATTACATTGGAGTCACTTACGTGAACGGCAATGCGTTTGGCGTGTTCGCCGGTGCATTACCGCCGACGGGAAGTACGTTGGAGGAGGCAATGTATACCACCAAGGCTCCGCTCCCGGGGGCCGGCAGCGCTCCGCGATTCAGCGGGCTCGCAGATAGGGCGGTGGCTGGTGCGAAGTCCGATCATGAAATGCACTTCTATTACGACGATGAAGGCACGCGGGAAATTCCGCGCTCGCGCTGGATCACGAATACGTCGGGGCAATAACGGCTTTAAAGTTCTTTCCGACCGGCTAGCCGCTGGCACTGGTTCGCCAGCGGCTTTTTAATGTGTTTTTAATGTTGCCGGAGCTCTTTTGTTTGCCGTGACTTCGGGTAGGGCGAATCGAGGATGTTAACGAGAGCGCTCCGTTTACGGCACGGTTGGCGCTTTCCTGAACTAAAATGGTCCGAGGCACTTCGAATCTTCATCCAATAAGCAGGCCCGCTAAGGATGATCAAAGCAACGCTCCGCAACCCGGCCCTACGCAAGCGTGCTTCTCAGTTCGGACGATTGGTGCGCCATTCCGCCGTTACTCCGCTGTGCGGCGAGACCCACAAGCCGCAACTGGCATCGAATGGTGACCTTGGGATAACCTTTATCGGCCATTCCAGTTTTTTTGTACAGATCGGCGGGCAGAGTGTAATGGTCGATCCGAACTTTGCGCGCTGGCTATTCGTCCTGAAGCGGTTGCGGCGGCCCGGAGTTCGCGTGCGCGATCTTCCCGCCATCGATCTGGTGCTGGTGACGCATGCGCATTTCGATCATCTACACCGGCCATCTCTGCGCGCGATTGTGCAGAATAACTTACGTACCCGCGGGAAGGCCCCGGCCATTGTTATTCCGAGTCATGTGACGGATCTGGTCTCAGACCTGGGGTTTTCCGAAATCATCGAACTCGATTGGTGGCAGAGTTCGCGGCATGGGAGCGTGACTGTAACCCATGTTCCTTCGCGGCATTGGGGTGCGCGAATTCTGAAGGATTCGCACCGCGGTTATGGCGGG
>PLUJ01000298.1:7624-13050 GCA_003165455.1 Acidobacteriaceae bacterium
CGAACCGGTGGACGAACCGCTGCAGTTGCTCGAGCAGGAAGTGCGCTCTGCGGGGATTGAAGATAAGGTTGTGGTACTGGAAGAAGGCGTTACCAGGTTTTTCTGAGACTACGTGGAGCCGATTTCTGGAATGAGCTCACGTCCGGCCATGTTTGGTTTGAAAAATCTTGGTTGTAACCTTACCGTTGACAGATTCCCCCCCCAGTTTGGTGTAATCTTTCTTGAGATTTCTTTAGGAGGGTACCGATATGACCGTCAAAGCAATTCCCGAGGGTTATCACACATTAACGCCGTACATGATTTGCCGCGACGCGGCGCGCGCCGTCGAATTCTATAAGCGGGCGTTTGGAGCGGTGGCGAAAGGCGATGTAATGAAAGGACCGGATGGCAAGGTAATGCACGCCGAACTACGCATTGGAGATTCTCTGTTCATGGTTGCCGATGAAAGCCCGCAGTATGGATCGATGTCGCCTCAGTCCATCGGAGGTTCAGGCATGGGCCTGCATATCTACGTCGAAGACGTGGATTCCGCATTTGACCGTGCCATTGGCGCGGGAGCCGTAGTGGAAATGCCAGTCGCCGATATGTTCTGGGGTGATCGCTATGGCAAGCTGGTAGACCCGTTCGGGCACAAGTGGTCGATAGCGACGCATAAGCGGGATATGTCAGTAAAAGAGATGGATGAAGCACAGGAAGAATTTATGAAGCAGATGCCGAAGACTGCATGAAAAACGACTGCATAAACTAAAGACTTCAGGATCAAAGACTTCATGAACAAAGACTGCATGGAAACTGCTTAGTGGGCGAGATCGACTCTTCGCTGGATTTGCCCAAGGGCGTGGCTCGTAAGCCGCGCCCCTTTTGTTTCGATCGGTACTTCCGTAATGCCTTGAAGTCCGCTATTACACAAGTATTACAGTGGCTTTCGCCGACTCTTGATACGGTAGATAAGTGCGGTACCGAACTTAGGAATGGGGACTCTCTTGGAAATACAACTGGAAAGCCTGGAAAAACGGCAAGCGGCGAAAGACGAAGTGAATTGGGTGACGGCAATCTTCATGATTGCTTTTCACGTGGGCGCCATCGCGGCACTCTTCTTCTTTACATGGAAGGCTTTGTTCGTGGCCATGTTTCTGTGGTGGGTTTCCGGGAGCCTGGGTATTGGCATGAGCTATCATCGCCTGCTCACGCACCGCGGCTATAAGACCCCGAAGTGGGTGGAATATTTTCTGACGGTCTGCGCCACGTTAGCGCTCGAAGGCGGGCCGATTTTCTGGGTGGCTACGCACCGAATCCACCACCAATATTCCGATCAGGATGGCGATCCGCATTCCCCGATCGATGGCAAGTGGTGGGCCCACATGGGATGGATTCTGATGGGAAAATCCATGCACCATGACACGACCACGCTGGCGCGCTACGTGCCCGATCTGGCGAAAGACAAGTTCCATGTATGGATCACGAAATATCACTATGTACCGCAGATTGTACTGGGCGCAATTTTGTTCGCGGTTGGCGGACTGCCCTTCCTGTTGTGGGGAACTTTCATGAGGACGGTGGTTGGCCTGCACGCCACGTGGCTGGTGAATTCGGCGACGCACTCCTGGGGGACGCGACGCTTTACCACGCGCGATCTTTCCACGAACAGCTGGTGGGTTGCTTTGCTGACGTTCGGCGAGGGCTGGCACAATAATCACCATGCGCATCCCACGGCCGCACAGCACGGCTTCACCTGGTATGAGATCGATATGAACTGGTATGGCATATGGGCGCTGAAGCAGCTCGGCTTGGCTTGGGATATCAAGCGCGTAAAGCTGGCCGATCTGGAAAGAGGATTAGTGTCTACGCCGAACGGAAAGTTAGTGACCGTGTCTCTGCCTGAGGCGGCAGTGGCGGGGGACTAAGTACCTATCTGTTGCCGTTGGACGAGTCCGCTGGGGATTGTGCTGGAATATTTTGGGGCTGCGTAGCACGCGCCGGCGCTGCGGCGCCTGGCGGCATATGTATGTTGGCGGTCACTGACGGCATGATGGAGCTCGGCGCGGCGTGAGGCGAGGCAGAAAGCGCCGGAGTACCAGCACCTGAAGGCATTGGGACCTCGACGGCATGATTAAACTCTCCCCGAGGTCGGAAACTACAATTCCAAGTTTCTCTTCCGTCATAAAGGCCTCCGACCTAGTATACGCTGTAAGTGGCCTTAAAATAGTCTTGGGCCTCCTGCTGGGCTTGAGAAAAAAGTGATTCTCGCGTTGCCAAGCCTTCAGGGAAGCTGGTTCGCTCGGCATCATGCTGTAACTTCATGAGCTTATGCCGTCGGTTCATGATTTGATCGTCCGTGTACAGACCGGAAAAGATGTTCTCCCACTCCAACTGGGCGTCGATGAAAATACCGCCGAGAGTCAATGTGTGTCCGCTCGCGGCTTTATGTTTCTTGGTAAATGGAAATACACCCTTCAAAGCATCCGCCACTTGAGATGCTGCAATGATTGCCCCCACACGAACACGTATTCTTTCCAGAGCGCCCAAGCTGCAATGCTTCCGCTAGACGCGACGGCTCGGAGCGTCCCCACGGCGGTCACTCGCCTCCCGAGAGAATCCCTGTAGTGGCGGATATAGCAAGCGGCCACCTTAAGTTATACCATCTGGGCCCAATATAGCTGTTGTTGTCTATGCGGATTTGTCTCGGGCTCACCCATCGGTACAAGTTTACTCTGAGGCATGAGGCGCTCCCGATCCGACTGAGTCGAAATCCAAGGGGCGTGTCTCCACAATGGCCCGAATCGGCACTATTGTTGGGCTTCATAAGCGGTAAAATCACACTGACGCCATGCGAATCACCAGCCGACGTGGAACGATCGTCTTCTTTTTGTGCCTGGGCATTGGCCTGGTTGCGCTGGCAGTCGCTCTTGGAACCGGATGGATCATTCTGAATTGGCGGCTGCGGGTGCTGCTGTTTTTCGGCATTGTTTTCTTTGCGTTGATCATTGCGGGCATGATCGTGAATACAACGTTTCTGCTGCGGGAAATCCGGCGCAGCGAGCAGCACGACAGCTTCATCAACGCCGTTACTCATGAGCTCAAGACTCCAGTGGCATCGATCCGCCTGCATCTGGAAACCTTGCAGCGCCGGGAGTTGCCGGAAGCGCAGAAGCAGGAGTTTTACCGGGTGATGCTCAGCGATACCGATCGCCTCACGGAGACGGTAGAACAGGTGCTGCGCGCCGGCCGCGCTGGCGACAAGAAAGCCGGACGGGAGAAGTCCGCAGTCGACTTCCGCCAGCTGGTGCGCGAGTGCATGGACGCGGCCCGAAGCCTCCATCATCTGCCCCTCGAAGCTTTGCGCTACGAGGAGCCGCCGGGCAATGGGGCAGGGCTGCGTGTCCTCGGCAGCGACCAGGACCTCCGCACCGCCGTTTTCAATGTTCTCGACAATGCCATCAAGTATTCCGGCGACCACGTGGATGTGCGCGTGCGCCTGAATATGCCTGACGAAAAGCGCATCGTGCTCAGCGTGCAGGACCACGGGGTTGGGATTCCACCCGATGATATGAAAAGCATCTTCAAGCGTTTCTATCGTGTCAGCCACCGTTCGCTGGCGCATGTGAAGGGAACTGGGCTGGGCTTGTTCATTGTGAAGTCGATTGCAAAAAAGCACGGTGGCAAGGTGTTCGCCGAGAGCGCGGGTGAAGGCCAAGGCACCACGATTACCATGGAACTTCCGAGGTCGATCGCTTGAGTCGCGTTCTCGTAGTGGAGGATGAAGCTCATCTGGCGCAGGGGCTGCGTTTCAATCTGCAAGCGGAAGGCTATTCCGCCGAGATTGTGGGAGATGGGGAAGCAGCCACGGATCGCCTGCTGGGCAAGAAAGAAAACTTCGACGTTATCGTGCTCGACATCATGCTGCCGGGAAAGGATGGTTTCAGCGTAGTTTCAGAGTTGCGTGCGGCACGGAATTACGTGCCGGTGCTGATGCTGACCGCCCGCGGCCGCCCCGAAGATGTCGTGATGGGCTTTGCCGCCGGCGCCGACGACTATCTGCCCAAGCCCTTTGACCTCTCCGTGCTTCTGGCACGGCTGAACGCGCTCTTGCGGCGTATGAGCTGGCCCCGCGATGCGGGTAAGAATGCGGATAAGAACGAAGCTGCCCCCGAGGACCTCGCAGAATTTTCCTTTGCCGGCCGCCGCATCGACTTCGACGCGCTGGAACTGCACACGCCCGAACGCACCATTCGTCTAACTCTGATGGAAGTCGATCTTCTGCGCTACCTCACGCGGCATCGGGGGAGGATCGTCGCCCGCAAAGAACTGCTGGAGCAGGTTTGGCACGTCCGTGAAGACACAGACACGCGCGCCATCGACAATTTCATCGTGCGGCTGCGCCGTTACCTCGAGGAGGATCCCGCATCGCCAAAGTATCTGCAGACCGTGCGCGGCGTCGGCTATCGCTTTATGCCGAATCCCGAGTAGCATGCCTCTGAGTCCACGACGGTGCCGCCGCATCTACAAAGTGCGGGAGTAATTATGCGGGAAGTAACGCTTCGCATCGAAAGCATGCACTGCGGAGCCTGTGTGCGCCGTGTGACCCAGGCGCTCGAGAATATCGGCGGGGTCGAAGTTGGCGAGGTGCGCATCGGTGGAGCCCGAGTCCGGGCGCCCGACGATGTCCGCGAAAGCGCGCTGGTAGCCGCGGTGGAACGGGCCGGATACTCGGCCTTCGTTGAATAAAAGTGGAGCAGTAACCGTGAAGCAATAATCGTGGAGCAGCAAATGCCAACGACAGAGATAGAGAAGACGGAGAAAGCGGCGGACTCCGCAAAAAGGGAATTCCGCACCGTCACTCTGCCTGTGATGGGCATGACCTGCGCGGTCTGCCAGAGCCACGTCGAGAGCGCGCTGCGATCGACTGCCGGAGTCCGCGAAGCCTCGGTCAATCTCCTTACCAACTCGGCTCGTGTCAGCTTCGATCCCGCCGTCTCCGGACCGGAGGACCTGATCGCCTCGGTGCGCGAATCTGGTTATGATGCCGCGCTGCCGGCCGATTCCATCTCACCTGCCGATGAGACCCACGCGGACGAAGGGCGGCTGCGTGCAAAGGCGTTGTTCACGCTGGCGGGCGGCATTCTCGTACTTCTCCTTATGAACGCGCAGCACTGGCTCGCTCCCGCAGCGCCTGTGCTGTTTGGAGTTTCGCCGCGCTCGCTCCAGTATGCGATGCTGGCCATCACCCTGGCGGGTATGTACTGGGGCGGCGGCATCATTTATCGCCAGGCATGGTCCGCTGCAATTCACCGCGGCACCAACATGAACACGCTGGTGAGCCTGGGAACCAGCGTCGCATTCGCGTACTCAGCCTATGCAACGGTCTGGCCCGGGATCGGCCGTGAGGTCTACTTCGATGCGGTGCTGCTGATTATCGGTTTTCTCCT
>PLUJ01000313.1 GCA_003165455.1 Acidobacteriaceae bacterium
TTACGCTGACGGATAAAGGCAGCTCGACCTGAAACAAAAGCTGGCGTTCGGTTAATCCCATTCCGCGTCCGGCTTCCAGAACAGAATGGTCAACCCCGCGAATTCCCGTGTAGGTGTTGCGAATGACCGGGAGCAATGCATAAAGTGTGAGCGCTAAAATCGCCAGACGGTCAGCACGCGCACCAATCCAGGGCACAGGCAGTAGAAAGCCAAAAAGTGCGAGACTCGGAATGGTTTGAATGATGTTCGCGGAGCCGAGGATAGGCCGATTCCAGACGGGCCAATGCGCACTCAGGATGCCCAGCGGGATGCCGATACAAACTGCGAGCAGCGTGGAGATTCCGACCAGCCACAGATGTTCGAGCGTTAGTTCCAGAATCTCTCCGCTATGCTGGGAGAAAAAATGGACGATATTCATGAGCTGCCTCGATTCGCCACCGAATCCAACCCTTCGCCAAACGCTTTCACGTAAGCTGCGGCAAGTGAATCGTTGGATCGCAGGAAATCCCGCGGCGGCAGAATCGTCACCAGCTTGCCGGTTTCCATAAGTGCGATACGCGAACCCAGTCGCAAAGCCTCACGAAGATCATGGGTTACGAAAACTACGGTCTTGTTCAATCGCTGTTGCAACGTCAGGAACTCGCGCTGTAACTGATCGCGAGTGATCGCATCGAGCGCCNNTCGGCTGCATGGCGAGCGCGCGGGCGATCGCCACGCGCTGCTGCTGACCACCCGAGAGCTGGTTCGGATAGCGCGACGCCATTTGGCTATCAAGTCCAACCAGTTGCAGCAACTCCCCGACCCTGGCGTGGATCCGTTCGGGTTCCCACCCTTCAATTCGCGGAACCAGGCCAATATTCCGCTCGACACTGAAATGAGGAAACAGGCCGGCGTCTTGAATCACGTAGCCGATGCTACGGCGCAGGCGAATTACATCGGCGCCAACGTTGTTGACTCCGTCCACCCTTATTTCCCCGGCGCCAGGGGTCAGTAATCGATTGATGAGTTTCAGCGTGGTGGTCTTTCCGGAACCGCTGCGACCGAGAAGGACCAGAGTCTCACCGCGCTGCACTTCAAGGTTCAAATCTTGAAGCAGTGTCTGACCATTCGGAAGCATGTAGGAAACTTTACGGAATTGAATCACCGGCTCGCGTTCGGAAGGTTGTTCCATAAGCGATTAGATTGCCAAGGCTAAATTCGCGAATTGCGAATCGGGATGCAGATAAAGAAATTTTGCTGGTTTCTTCTTTTGTTCAGCCTATCTCGGTTCTCGATTCACCTATTGCCACGGCATCCAGAGAGCTAATAGACGATGAGGCTCCCTCCCACTACGATCAGTGTGGAAAGTTCAAAATTAGACTGGGTATGAGTGTGTTCGGACTACGCCATTTAATTTCCCTGGGAATGACGATCCTGTTGCCGCTGACAATGCTCGCGGCGGACACGGGTTCTGCCGTGGTTCACAGCAATGGCGGCCTATGGGTAAACGGTGCCGAAGTGACGGATTCGACTGCGGTATTTGCGGGCGATTCACTAGAGACCAAACCGGGTTTCGTAGCGAATTTGGACGCACAAGGGTCGTCCGTGTTGATTCAACCGGAATCAATTGTGAAGTTCCAAGGGGAATATGTGGTTCTGGAGCACGGAAGCGTTGCGGTGGGAACCTCGACGGCGATGAGCGTTCGCGTGAACTGCCTCAAAGTGGAACCGATCGAGAACAGCCGCACGCAATATGAAGTAACGGATTTAAGTGGAAAAGTGGACGTAGCGGCGCGCAAGAATGATGTCAATATCAAGCACTCCGGCGCGATTCGCAAGGCGTCGTCAGAAGGCAATTCNNCCAATTCCGGCGGCTCCAGTACAGTCCATGAAGGACAGCAGGGCACGCGCTATGAATCCACGGAGTGCGGCGCACCGACCGCGCCGCACAGCGCCGGAAGTGGCCTCAACACAAAGTGGGCAGAAATTGGAGGGGGTGGAGGAGGAGCAGTGCTGCTTTGCGTACTTCTGTGCAAAGGGAAACCTGCCAGCAGCGTCAGCCCCACAGAGCCATAGAGATTTGAGATCGTGCAAAACTCGGCCACATCCTAGGGATGGCGTATACTGTAAGTCTTGACCTCGAAGACACCCTAAACAGCACGTTTCGCCTTCGCGATTGAGAGATTCCTGAGAAGCGAGCGTGTTGAGTAGGGTTCCTCTGATTCATCCCGCACTTTCCAGAAGCGAATTGGCTCGATTTGGCTCGAGAGTGTGGGTTGGAACGATTCGAAGAAGAACGCGTCTCGCCAGTCTATAGTTGTGCCGTGCTGTTCTTGCGATCAAATTGGCCCGGTGTGCGTGCGGTGCATGTTCATCCGTTAGAAATGCTAGGAGAAGAAAAATGTCGGGAATAAATGGGGATAAAGCGCGGTTTAACCGTCGCCGCAGGCAAAAGATCAGCCGGCGAATCAGCAATCAGAAGATGTTGAAGACTCTGGCCGACAAGCAACTGGTGCCGGCAGGATCGCAGGGCGCTCCAAAAGAGAAGGCAGAATGACGGGCCCCGTTGCGGGATTACCACTTGCGGACAACGGTCCGGCAAAAAAGAAGCGGATACTTTTGTTGGATACTTCGCAGACCAAACGCGATTTGCGTGCGGAGGTCATGCGGAAACTGGGCATCGATGTGGATTGCGCGGCTGACGTCGTGGAAGCTCGATGCTGGTGGCGAGCGGATTTATATAATCTCGTACTCATCCACGTTGCAGGTGAAACAGACAGCCTAGATAAGTTTTGCGCAGATTTGAGAGGAGCAACGCCTCCTCAGAGGATTGCTTTCTTGGTAGGTGAGCCGGAGTACTTGGCGAGTGCTCCGCATTCCGATGCGGGACCTGCCGACCTGGATGCGGATGCGCTTCGTCGTCAGGTGGCAGAAGCTCTATCGGCTCAAAATTCTCAGAACAATTCTCAACGTTGGGGGATACTGGAAGCGTGCAAGCGAATTTCCTCCGTCCGTTCGGTAAGTGAGGCACGTTCGCGTGCAATCCGAGAGACGCCCAGGCCCTCACGATGGGCTGAAGCGATTGAACAACATTCCATGCCCGAAGACATTCACTCACAACCCACCTTTGCGGCGGCAGCCGCGGCAGAAAGAGAAAGACTCTCATGAAGAATTTATATGTTGGCAACTTGCCCCACAGCACGACTGAAAGCGAATTGCGCGGAGTATTTGAGTCACACGGAGCTGTCGAGAAGGTGAGTATAGTGATGGACCGGGAAACCGGCCGCTCGCGTGGCTTCGCCTTCGTGGAAATGACAAACCCCGCCGAAGCGGATAAGGCGGTAGCCGCGTTGAATGGCTCCGACCTGGGGGGGCGCGCACTCAAGATTAATGAAGCGACGCCAAAGACGGATACCCGACGCCCGAGCGGTGGTGGGGGTGGAGGAAAACGATTTGGCGGCGGTGGTGGCGGTGGCCGCGATGACTACCAGGGCCATGCACGCCAACCACGCGAACCACGCTGGTAGCGGCACATTCCGCGAAAGCAATATTTTATACTCTAGTATTATGCATTCCGAGACATAGCATTACCCTGTTCTCGGTTGCACTTAACGAATGCAACCAGCGCGCGCAGCCGCTATTGCAAAATTCATAAATGGGGGATCCCGGAATGCCAGGACGAGGACGATCCAGTTTTACTAAACGCCAGAAAGAACACACACGACAACAAAAACAGCGCGACAAGGCCGAGCGCCGCGTTCAACGCAAGACAGAAGAACCGCTGGGAGTTTCGGGCGATTCCAGCGAACTGGACTTGACGGAATTACAAAGGCACGCCGCCGAGCAGGCCGCTCTGTTTCAAATGGGAGATGATGAAATCTCCAGCATGCCTCGCGAACGTGTTCCTGAAAAGGTGGAACCGTAAGCAGATCCATAATCATGAGGTAAGGATTAAAATCGGCACCGTTTGGATAAATTGAGGGGCGCGTGTAAGACGCGCCCCTTCAATTTTTTTATCGCTGCTTGATCGCATCCAGGCTTGATCGCATCCAGTTATCGGTTACGCGAAGACTTCGCCCGGCAACTTGGTCAGGGTGCGGCTGGCCAGGGTGTTCTGCACCACATGAACGGGCCGACCGGCAGTTGACCAATCGACCTGCTTGCGTTCGATGCGCAGCTTCAAGGCGCGTTCGATGTGCCGGAGTTCAATCACTTCACCCCCAGCCACCAGACTGGTTGCCAGTCCTGCAGATCCAGCCCGGCCGGTCCGGCCTACTCGATGGATAAAGTCCTCGGCCATCTTTGGCAGATCGTAGTTTATAACGTGGGTAACATCGTCCACGTGCAACCCTCGGGCTGCAACGTCGGTAGCAACCAGCACCTGAAACTTGCCCTGCTGGAAGCCGTTGAGCGCGCCATTACGTTGCGACTGCGAGCGGTCTCCATGAATCATCGCCACGGAAAACCCTTCCCGGGCAAGCTCTTTGGCCAGACGTTCCGTTCCTCGTTTGGTGCGGGCGAAGATTAAAGTCTGTCCCTTTTCGCCGTAAAGCAGCTGCCTTAAAACGTCTGGTTTCTCGGCTGGCCGGACCTCGTAAGCCTGCAACCGGACGCTCTCCACGGGTTTCAGGGTTGAACCAACCGCCACCCGAATGGGATCGCGCATCGCGTCGTTCACCAATCCTGCCACTGATTGTTCCAAAGTTGCGGAGAAGCACAAGGTCTGGCGGCGCTGTGGCAGCACCGCAAGAATGCGGCGAATTGCGGGCAGGAAACCCATATCCAGCATGCGATCGGCTTCATCGAGCACGAGAATCTTGATCTCGCGGAGATCGATGAGCTTACGGCTGATGAAGTCCTGCAAGCGGCCGGGAGTTGCGACCACCAAACTTGATCCGCCGCGCACCGCCTGAATTTGTGACTTCTCGGAGACGCCCCCAATCACCAGCGCCGCTCTTGAAAGCCCGTCACCACGCAGCTTTTCGTACTCTTCGTTAACCTGAATCGCCAGTTCGCGGGTAGGCAATAAAACCAGCACTCGGGTTTTTTGTGATGGTTCGCGCTGCAACATTTCGATCACAGGGATCAGAAAAGCCAGGGTTTTCCCGGTGCCGGTCTGCGCGGTTGCCAATACATCCTTGCCTTCGAGAGCAAGCGGAATAGCCTGTGCCTGAATCGGCGTTGGGACAATAAACTGCTCTGTCGCCAGCCTCTGCTGTAGAGCAGAAGAAAGCGGTAGTTCTGTAAAGCTTGTCATTCGTTTTAAATCTTTCTGGAGAGGCTTGATCAAACTCGGAAAACGCCCTGAATACACGTATCGTGAGTTCCCATGCCGCCCGTTAGTTTTTGAATTTGGCGCTGAATAAACGGCGGGCAGGAAAAGCGGAGATGAATCTTGATCCAGCAGGATCACCGCATCACGAGCAAACCGTGGTGTTAGCGTTGAAGTTATTATAGCACGACTCAACAACCGTGATCGTACGGAAGGTCACCAACGTCGGTCACCATGAGAGCCGCCTGATTACCGTTATGTTCGAAAGATTCCCTGATTTCCAGCCGTCAAACGTCGATTGGTGATCGACCAATCGCTTTCCGCAGCGTTCTACCGCCGTTTTCAAAAGTCTCGCTTGATACAGCGCCCACCTGATAGACCTGCCCATCGTTCCTCTTTATTCTGGAGGAACCTGATTCGCGGAGGTTTCGCGCTGTACATGAAGTAAATCATTATGAAAATTGCCCAGCTATCGCCCCTTTACGAGAGCGTCCCGCCGGTTCTGTACGGAGGGACTGAGCGCGTGGTTTCCTGGCTCACCGAAGAATTGGTTCGAATGGGACATGACGTTACGCTCTTCGCGAGTGGAGATTCGGTGACAACAGCACGCCTGGTTCCGATGTGCCCCACAGCATTGCGTCTCGATCCGAGATGCAAGGATGCTGTCGCCCACCACATCATCATGATGGAGGAAGTTTTTAGACAGGCGCCAAACTTCGACCTGATTCATTCTCATGTTGACTATCTACATTTCTCGCTTAGCAGGCGCACGAGCACACCCTGCGTCAGCACATTGCATGGTCGTTTGGATATCCCAGATTTAGTTCCTCTGTATCAAAACTTTCGCGAGATGCCCGTAGTCTCGATTTCAGATGCACAACGCAGCCCTTTGCCTTGGGCTAATTGGCAAGGTACGGTTCACCATGGAATGCCTGCACAGTTACTGAAGCTTGAAAAAGGCAATGGCGGATATTTGGCTTTCCTTGGACGAATTTCGCCGGAGAAGGGCGTAGACGACGCGATAAAGATCGCGCGTCGCGCGGGTATGCCGTTGAAGATGGCAGCAAAGGTCGACCAGGCGGATCGTGAATATTTCGAAAACCGAGTGAAGCCATTACTAAAAGACAATTCAGTGGAATTTATTGGCGAAATCGGACACGACGAAAAAAATGCGTTTCTGGGGAACGCCGCCGCATTGTTGTTTCCAATCTGCTGGCCTGAGCCGTTTGGCCTTGTCATGATTGAAGCAATGGCGTGCGGAACACCTGTGATTGCTTACCGCCACGGTTCCGTGCCGGAAGTGTTGGAAGACGGCGTGACCGGGTTTATCGTTTCCGATGTGAATGGCGCAGTAAACGCGGTAAGACGGCTTTCCGAGATCGACCGCAAGGCGTGCCGCAGGCATTTCGAGCGATATTTTTCCGACGAACGCATGGCTCTGGATTATATGGCGATCTATGAAAAACTGGTGCGAGGAGAGCCCTCCACACTCACGCTGAATGACGGAGTTCTTAGTTGGACGGATCTTCTACCCAACAGTACTACATAGCAACTTCGCAGTCTCCCACCGACGATAGGGCGCGAGTCCTTAAGTACGGAAGGACTTTTTTCGTATTCGACCGCCTGGGCGACGTGCAGACGACCGGTATGGGCGAACAGGGGCTTTTTTTTGAAGATACCCGCCACCTGTCCGAACTGGCAGTCACCCTTTGGGGAACACGCCCGCTCTTGCTGAGTTCCACCGTGGATACGACCAATTTTTTGTTCACAGGCGACTTGGCGAACTTAGACGTATCCCGCAAAAATGAAGTTGTGATTCCCCGGGGTACATTGCATATCTTGCGCTCGCGCTTTCTTTGGAAAAATACTTGTTATGAAGAAATTGTATTCATGAATCACGGGCTGTCCGAATTATCCGTTCCCTTCCGCACCAGTTTTGACGCTGACTTCGCCGATATCTTCGAGGTGCGTGGCATGCGGCGGCAACGCAGAGGTACCGCATTACCGCCCGAACATGGAGAACAATCCGTGTTGCTTTCTTATGAGGGGCTGGATGGAGTAGTACGGCGAACGCGCATCGAATGGGAGACGCCAGCGAACGGTGCGACGGATCGTGAACTCACTTACGAAGTCCTGCTGCACCCGAAGGAAAGAAAAAGCTTCAGGATGTCCATCTGTTGCGACTCCTCCATGCTTGGGTACTCAATTGGCTACTCCCGCGCCATCAGTGAGGCCAGGGATGAACTGAAAATAATTGGCGAAGCTTTCCCCAGCATGTACAGCTCGAACTCCCGCTTCAATGACTGGATCAACCGTTCGATCGCAGATGTGCAGATGATGGTCGTGGGAAATCCGGAAAAGCATTATCCCTATGCGGGCGTGCCCTGGTTCGGGACAGTGTTTGGCAGAGACGGCATCATCACAGCACTCCAAACCCTGTGGCTCGACCCCAGAATGGCGAAGGGTGTCCTGGAATGTCTAGCGTCCACTCAAGCGGATAAGGTAGATGCAGTCAGTGAGGCCGAGCCCGGCAAAATTCTGCATGAGATGCGTTGCGGGGAAATGGCGGCTTTGGGTGAAGTCCCCTTCGGCAAGTACTACGGAAGTGTGGATTCGACGGCACTCTTCATAGTTCTTGCGCGGGCCTATTATGAGCGCACCGCGGACTGCCAACTCATTAGGCGATTATGGCCTAACATCCAGCGCGCGCTTGCCTGGATCGACAACTATGGTGACTGCGATGGGGATGGCTTTGTCGAATACAGGCGGCGTTCCGCAAATGGCTTAGTTCAGCAGGGCTGGAAGGATTCGAACGATTCGATTTTTCACTCCGACGGGCGGCTGGCAGAAGCTCCCATCACCCTGTGTGAAGTGCAGGGCTACGTTTACGCAGCAAAGCTGGCTGCCGCCTACCTATGCCGCTGTGCAGGCGAGGGCTCCCAGAAAGCGGCTGCCCTTGAAGTAGAAGCTGAGCAGTTGCGAGCACGTTTTGAAGAACAGTTCTGGTGCGAGGAGCTTTCTACTTACGCCCTGGCACTGGATGGGCAAAAGAAGCCCTGCAAAGTCCGAACATCGAATCCGGGCCATTGTCTTTATATGGGCATCGCTTCCCCGGAGCGGGCCTGTCGCGTAGCGGAAACGCTGTTTGATCCGGACTCCTTCAGCGGATGGGGGATCCGAACGGTGGCAGCGGGTGAGGCCCGCTACAATCCGCTTTCCTATCACAACGGCTCGATCTGGCCTCACGACAACTCGCTGATCGCCAGCGGATTGGCGAAGTATGGGTTCAAGAACCTGGCGGGTCGGATCTTTATGGGACTTTTGGATCTGAGCAGTATGGTCGATCTCCACCGTTTGCCGGAGTTGTTTTGCGGCGTGGATCGCCGACCGGGCGAGGGTCCTACTCTTTATCCGGTGGCTTGCTCACCGCAAGCCTGGGCGGCGGCAGCGCCCTTTCTGATTTTGCAAGCGTGTCTTGGGGTGTCGATCGACGCTGAACGGAAACGAATCGTCTTCGACGATCCTTACCTACCCGATGGAATTCCAACTCTCGCCATTAAGGACCTGCGCTGCGGAGGGGTGAGCGTCGACCTATTCCTTGAGCGGAGAAATGATTCGGTGCTGGTTCATAAGGGCAACACCGAAAGCGAAATTGAGATAGTGACGATCGTCTCCTAACCTTCGCCAGGCGTTGCTGGAATCGTCTCCTCCTCAATTCACTTTCCTCTAACCTCGGAGAGGCGAATACCCGCAGAGAAGGAGACTTAGGGCTCATGGGGAACACCTAGGGCTTTTTGTCGATTGTTCCACGAACGAAAGAGGAATCTCATGGGCACAAGGAGAACGATCATGAAACGAATCAGCATTCTCACCAGTAGCTTTGCATTATCGGCAGCGTTGACTTTGATGCCAGGTGCGCTTATGGCGCAAAACTCAATGGGACAAAGCTCGATGGGCTCCGACAATTCAGGGAGCCATCTCAGCGCAAGTGATAGGAAGTTTGTATCCGCAGCAGCCGAAGGAGGCATGGCTGAGGTGGAACTGGGACAGATGGCACAGCAGAAGGGCGCAAGTGATCAGGTGAAGCAATTTGGCCAGCGTATGGTGACTGATCACACTAAGGCAAACGATCAATTGAAAGAAGTTGCTATGAAAGAAGGCATTCAGTTGCCGACAAAGTTGAGCGCCCAGGACGAAATGACGAAACAGCGCCTATCCAAACTCAGCGGCGAACAATTCGACAAGGCCTATATGTCTGACATGGTAAAGGACCACACCAAGGATGTCGCGGACTTTCAACGCGAGAGCACATCCGGCCAAGATCCGGCTGTAAAGGATTTTGCTTCGGAGACTCTGCCAACGCTTCAAAGCCACTTGCAAGAGGCTCAGCAGATCGACCCTGCAACGTCGACCGCTTCTCGGTAAGTAGGCTGTGAGAGGCGTTATTAGATAGTAAACGCACCGCGAGAGCTCGGCGGAAGCTCCAAAACGATCTTCGTAGCAATTGATTTTGAGGCTAGGCTCTCGCTCGCTAAGCGAGAGCCTAATTCGCTCTAATGCCAAGATCGAAATGGAATTGTCGGAAAGAACCTAATGAAACCTGATCGCGTGTAGGCTGGCTCAACCCCTTCTTCTGAGTTAGAAGCGGGTTTCCCTCCAATTCGATTACCGATTCGCCCGCCGTACTCTCCGGCAGGAGCAAAGTTAGCCCAAATTCCCAGTGGTCCGAGTGGCTGTATGAGCCGAAGTGGGATGGCGTTGTATCGCCATTCGGAAGGGCTCTAAAGTTCTACTACAGTCGAAGGCGGGAACCTCTGCATCGCTATTTTCCAGAGAGGGTTGAAGCTCTCTCGGAACTTCCCTTTCCTCAGTTTGTTCTCGATGGTGGAAGCGTGATCTATTAAGGGTATCGTCTCTCGTTTGACAAATTAAGAGGCTCGCACATGCAAAATTGATCAACTCGCCCACGTTTCTGGTGAAGCAGGCAGTAAAGCAACCCTCGCTTCCATGATGGTCATCGAACTTTGACACCTAAGGAGTAATCGAATGGCCGGAAAAAACACCGCAGGATTTGGAATTTTTCAGACCCACGCAGATGTGGAGTACGCCGTTGACGCGTTAAGAGCCGAAGGGTTCCGTAACACGGATATTTCGGTTTTATTTCCTGAAAACAAAGGAACGAAGGATTTCGCGTTCGAGAAACATACGAAGGCGCCGGAAGGCACCGCTGCCGGGGCCACGACGGGCCTAGTGATCGGCGGGGTATTGGGGTGGCTGGTGGGTATTGGAGCGCTGGCGATTCCGGGCGTTGGACCTTTCATTGCCGCCGGTCCCATTGTGGCTGCTCTGGCTGGAGGGGGGGTTGGCGGGGCAGTCGGTGGAATCGCTGGAGCCTTGATCGGAATGGGAATTCCGGAGT
>PLUJ01000195.1:0-8969 GCA_003165455.1 Acidobacteriaceae bacterium
GCCTGAGCGGGCGTTTGGAATGATCATTGGCTGTTTTCGGAATGGGCGAGCCCCCGGGCTCGCCCATCTTCGTTGTCGTCATCATCAAGGCTGAGTCCGCTCAAGGGCCAATGCGATATATGACGCCACAACCCGCGCCGAAGCCCGTGCAGCTTAGATTTCCGCCTGAAGGAGTCATGCCATAGACCGCCCCGCCGCTTACCACAACATTCCCGGAAAGCGGGCCAAGGCCATCGACACCGCCTTCCATGCTGTACATTCCGCTCTCATACCAGCTACCGCCATCGGCCCATTGCGTGAGGCGAAACACAACTCCGCATCCGTCTTCACAGTTTAGACTCCTACCGCCGTCTGACGTCGTGCCATAGAGATTGCCACGCTGGTCCATCACTAATCCTTGATACAGGGGAAACGCGCCGCCCGGCCCCTCAAAGCTATACAGGTTCGTCTCAATCCACTCGCCGGCAGCCGTCGCATCTGGCTGAAGGCTGAAAACAGCTCCGCTGCAGCCCTGCCCGCCTAAGTGGGCCATACCGTAGAGTGTTCCCGACTCATCCACGAGCAGCGGACCGCCTGGCCCGCCACATCCCCCGGGAAATTCATAGAGCATGCGATAGCTCCACGAGGCTCCAGCTGGGGCTATCTGGAACACTGCACCGCCGGGCTCGATTGTACCCTGTGCGCCGTTTGTGACTGTCCCAAAAATACAAACTTGCCCTGCGAGAGCTCCGCAAAATTTGGCAGGAGCCAAGGTCACCCCAACGTAAGGGTTGGCGCCATCGGATGCTTCGAAAGTATGCAACACCGTTTCAGACCAGGTAGGCTCTTCAGCATCAGACGTGCGACTTAGCCGAAAAACAACCCCACAGCCGGGCCCGGCCCCTTCAAAGTAACAGCTGTCGTCACCGCCATAGGCAGTTGTACCGTATATATTCCCCTGTGAATCCAAGGTTACGGAACCTGTTGGATCCTCGCCATCGGACTCGCCCGTGAAACGATGCAGTATTTTCTCTACCCATTCGTCGCCGGAACGCTCTAATTCGAAAACTGTTCCGCAGCCGGTACCTTCGCATCCAGTGCCGCCCCAGGCTGTTGTGCCGTACAGATTGCCCGAGGGATCAAAAACAAGGTCACTAGACGGATCAGCGCCGTCCGAACCGCCTAGGAACGTGTACAGAACCTTGAAGGTCCATTGCAAGTTCCCGTGATCGTTCACGTGCATTAACTCAAAGACCGTGCCACAGCCGGCAAAAGGAAACGTGCAGGGGCCATCACCGTATTGCGTTGCGGTGCCGTACAGGTTGCCATCCCTGTCGGATATGAGTCCCGCATATGGAACTCCTCCGTCACCTAAACCCGCGAAGGTGTACAACACGGTTTCGGTTTGGGCCCTAGCTCCGCTGCAAAAGCACAGAACATCAACAAGGCAGCCGCAATAGCCCCGAGGAAGCACGCTCGCCGGAGATTTGTGGACGGAAATTTCATTGGTACGAAACTCCTTGAGAGAGCCAGTTCGTTATGCCGGGCTTGCCGATTGCTTCAACGAACACTGTACTGCCACTTGGGAGGTCATAGCTGGTGATGTTTATTCCCGAACATGAGACATCGGGATAGTTGAGGGTGCAGTTAGCCTGGGCAGGGGTAATGTCGTGATCCACCAGGTCGTAATTCGTGCCGTCCGTGCTATCGTAAAAGTCATAATGATCGATGGTGCTTAAGTTGGCAAGCCCGTTGGGATCCCTCTCGACATTGTCAAACTGAAAGGCCCAAGTGAGCTGAAGCGTGTTGGAATTGATCGTGGCCATAAAACTGGAGCTCAAGATGCAGTTATCAATCCCGGTTTCGATCTCCGTGCCTTCCTCGTAGTCGTCCGAGGTCGCGACCATCATCCAGGGCAGCGGATTGTTCGCCTGACTGTAGTAGTTGGTCACATAGTTGTCTTCAGCGTATTCGCTCATCTCGTTCCAACTGTTCATCCAGCTGTCCCGCAACCCTGCGTGGCGACCCTCGCCCCGTACCACGTGTTAGCGAGTGAGTTGTGGCTGGTCATCAGGTCGTCGAATCCTTTGGATGCTCCGCCCATCAGAAGCAGTTGATGCCCCCCGGAGCCGGTGCAGCCGCTCAGCAGACCTCCGTTTGCCGCGCAGATGTCGCAAGCACGAGGAGACCACTGATGCGACGAAGCATACGCGCGTAACCTCAACTTAGATTTTGGTTACAAATGAAAAACGAACTGCTGCGGGGCCCGTACGACGCGAACGAACATGTCAAGTCTAGAGTAGCTCGCAATCGGGTAATTGCTGTAGGTGGGACGGGGCCAACAACTTATCTTCCAACAGCCACTCACTGTGACAGCTGACCTTGCGACCCATCCCAAAGTCATTCCATTGGTTGCCCAGCACAAGGGGCACAACCCGGCGCGCGCCACACCCGCAAAGCAGAAAAGGAGTTTGAGTACCCTCCGCACCGCCGGCTGGCGGCAGGCCGAACCTAATTCGCCCCGTTACCGGTAAGTTAACAGCAAGCGCCCGTACACTCTCAATCTCCGCGTAAACTGATTCGGAGCGCCGGACTGCCTGATGGATGCTAGGTCAGCGCCGCGCTCATTTTCGAACGGCACGACGAGGATCGAATGACTCCCACCCACGAGGAATTGCTCAAGGAATTTCAGGAGTTCGCCCCGAGAGCGCCCTCGGCCAGCGCGCTCATGGAGCACATTGCCAAGCACCTGCATGAAAAGATGGCGCGTTACAACTGGGTAGGATTTTATCTGATCGATCCGGGCGATCCCGGCATTCTGCTGGTAGGGCCGTTCGTCGGCAGTTTTACCCCCAACGCCCGGATCCCGCTGAACGTGGGGCTTTGTGGCGCGGCCGCCACCAGTGGGGAGACTGTTGTGGTGCACGACGTTGCCAAAGACTCCCGCTATCTGGCCGGTTCGCCTCTAGTGAAGGGTGAGATCGTTGTACCCATCTTCGTCAGAAAACAACTGGCAGCGGAACTCGATATTGAGAGCTACTTCACGTCAACCTTCACCGACCAAGAAATGCATTTCGTGGAAGCCTGCGCCGGCGTCGTGGAGAAGTATCTGGCGAAGAACTAGCTGGAAAAGCTCCTGCACTAGCCCGGCGTAAAGTTACTGGTCTGCCTGAACTTATTTTCCACACGAACAACGTGACGTCCAACCTTGTCCTCGCAAACTAATTCCACGATGATGGTCGATGCCTTGATGGCCTGCCAGTGATCTCCGCTGCCCCTCGGCTTTGGAGCTTGCGGGATCATTAGGTAGAAACCATCTGAAGGACTGAGGGATGAGGAATGCCGTGCAGAAAAGATCTTGCGACGCGCCTACTGATTCGCGGGACTTTGCTTGCGCCAATTACCATCGCAGACGAAGTCGTCCGAAATCAATATTTTACAGGCAAGTTCTTTGTCCTCTATATTTTACGTATCCAGACCCAGACTGCACAACGCCTAAGACCATGATTCCAGAGATTTTATTGATTTGATCTGTGCGTTTTTTTTGATCTGGATCGTCCGCTTATTGAGGTTGCATTAAAAGCTATTGCGCTTCGCGCTTGCGAAGATAGTCGATGAACATTTGTTCGACGGGCTTGTCGTAGGTTTTCAGGACGTGCCGCACGGTGTGGCCGCTGACCAGATGGCAGACTTCTTCGGCGAGATTCTTGGCGTGGTCGCCGGCGCGCTCCAGCGATTGCGTCATGAAGATAATCTGCAGGCTGGCCTGACGCGCGATGTTTTCGGGGTTCTCGATGTGGCGCAGGAAGATGAGATTTCGCAGGCGGTCGATCTCGGAATCGGAGCGCAGCACATCGACCGCCTTGCCAACATCGCGAGTAGAGAAGCCCACGCCAATGTCGGCGAGCATCTTTTCGAGGATCGTGGCCATATGCGTGAGATCGCGCGTGTCCTCGGAGTCAATGCGGCCGGCGGCGGCTTGAGCGCTGTTGGCAAAGCTCAGCAGCAGATCGCCGATACGTTCCAGGCTGATCATGAACTTCATGCAAGCAAGCAACTCGCGCGCCTGGGCAGGCTCGACTTCGGTAATGATGGAAGTAACGGCGCTGTCGATCTCCATGTCGAGCGTATCGAGTTCCCGCTCGCGCTGGCGCAGCGAGTTCAGCAGGGGAGCAGAGCCGGTGGCAATGCCCTCGGCAGCCGCGCCGGCAGCCTCTTTCGCGAGTCGACAGGCTTCAATCGTCCGCAGAACAATGTGATGATGGGGGTCGGGAACCGGGGCTTCTACACGGGCGGCACTCATGAGGGAATCCGTTGCACGCGAAACTGGAGAGCGTAGACCAATCGTAACTGATTTCGCGATGCCCATAAATAGTTTGTCAACGCCTCAAGCATAGGTCATATTTGTCGGCGAACGGTTACGAAGCTGTGAATTTTAGGTCAATTGTTGTAACAAAAAAGCCGGTCAGGCCTTGAGCTTCCATGAGAGCGCTTGAATTCAGACTGCCTCGCCGCGCCTATCAAGCATTTGGCAGCGCGAACAGGAAAGTCGAACCGTGGCCAAGTTCGCTTTCCGCACGAATCGAGCCTCCGTGAGCAAGCATGATGTGTTTGGCGATGGCGAGACCGAGGCCGGTGCCGCCCGATTCGCGGGAGCGGGCTTTATCGACCCGGTAAAAACGCTCGAACAGGCGCGGCAGGTGCTCGGAGCCGATGCCCGCTCCGAAGTCTTGAACGAAAAACTCCACTGCATGCGGAACGGTTCGCGCGCCAAGGACCACGCGTCCTCCGGTCGCGCCGTATTTCAGCGCATTGTCGATGAGATTCGAGAACACCTGATGAATCGCCTCCCGGTCCGCTAGAACCATTGGGAGGGTTTCGGGAACAGGAGCATCTTTTATATTGATATGCAGATCAATACCGTGAGCGCGGGCGATCTCGCGAAAACTTTCCTCAGCGTCGTGGAGAATCTCTGACGGAGGAACAGGCTCGACATCGAACCGTGTTTCGCCCGATTCAACCCGGGCCAGGGTGAGCAGATCTTCCGTAAGCCGGGACATGCGCCCTGAATTCTTGCGAATAATTTCCAGAAATTCGCGGTTCGGAGCGCCATGGTCGGGAGTGCTATCGAGCAATGTCTCCGCGTAGCCCTGAATCGAAGTGAGCGGCGTGCGCAGTTCGTGCGAAACGTTAGCGATAAAATCCCGGCGGGTTTTTTCTACACGCTCGGTTTCGGTAAGATCGCGGAGCACCGCGACCGCGCCTCCACCGGGCAACGGGGCGGCGGTCACATCGAAGGTTCGTCCTGGAACGATGGAAGTCGCACGAGCGGTTTTGACCTTACGCGTCGCAGTAGCTTCCCGCACAGTCGCAAGAAAATCAGGATCGCGAATGGTTTCAACCACCGGTTGATGGAGCCGAGTGCGTTGAGGAACGAGGCGATCCATGGGCTGGTTGGCCCATTGAACCAGGCCATCGTCACTCACCGCGATAACCGCATCCTGCATGCTGTTGAGCAAGGTCTCAAGTTGGCGCTGGCTGGAGCGGACTTCGGCAAAACTTTGCTCAACCCGCACCGCCGTTTTGTCGATGGCCCCGGCGACGCGTCCAATTTCATCCGGAGATTTTTCCAAAATACGAGCGTGCAAATCGCCATCGGCGATGCGGCCGGCTACTTCGACGATGCGCTCCAACCTGCGCGCGCTCCACGATGCCGCAATTGCCGCAACCAAAAAGGCAAAACCGAAGACTGCCGCTGTCGTCCATTCCAGGTTGTGACGAAGTTCGGTGGAAACAGCTTCCACATCGGAGAGCGGATAGGCCAAGCGAACCGCGCCTCCAGAGATCGGCACGGCTACATAAAGAAATGGAGTTCCAATCGTGGTGCTGCGGCGTTCGTTACGGCCGATTGTTCCCGCCAGGGCTGCGGAAAACTCAGGCCGCGAAGCGTGGTTTTCCATATTGGCGGAGTTTGCTTCGGAATCTGCCAGAACATGGCCGGTAGGATCGATGATCGTGACGCGAGCTCCCGCAGCATGGCCTTCTTGCGCAGCGATATCGGCAAGCGAATGGCTGCGATCGGTTTCAACGCGATGCGCGACGAGTTCGGTCTTCTCGACCAGCGTGCGCTCGATTTCCGCGCGCAGGGAAGCTTGCCACGCCCTGCCAATTGTGACGTCGAAGATCACCGCTGCTGCGAGGATCACAACCAGGAAAGCCGCCAGCAGCTTAATGAAGATTCTATTTCTCACCGCTTTTTTCTCACCGCTCTTTTCTCAATTGGGGCCGCTCACTTAGGCGCCTCGAAACGATATCCCGCTCCGCGCACCGTTTTGAGATAGCGCGGATTCTCCGGGTCCGGTTCGATCTTTTCGCGGATGCGGCGCACGTAGACATCGACTGAACGCGGGGTCACGTAGGAGGTATCGCGCCAAACCGAATCGAGCAGATGGTCGCGGGAGAATACGCGTCCCAGATGGCGGGCGAAATAATCGAGCAGTCGGAATTCAGTAGCCGTGGTAGCGACGGTTTGTCCGCGGACTGTGAGAACCATGGCCGAGGGGTCGATGGCGATTTCGCCCACGGTGAGCGGGCTGGGAGGAAGCGGCCGCTCGAATCGACGCAGTACGGCTTTGACGCGAGCGACTAGCTCGCGTGGGCTGAAAGGTTTGGCGATGTAGTCGTCAGCGCCAAGTTCAAGACCGAGAACTCGATCGGCTTCACTGCTCTTCGCGGTAAGAAAAATTACTGGCACTGAAGCAAGGCTGGACGTTTGCCGAATGGTGCGGCAAAGCTCGAGGCCATCTTTTCCAGGAACCATGATGTCCAGAACAAACAGCGCCGGACGCTGGCGTTCCGCATCTGCGATGACAGTGGTTCCAGTGGGATAAACACGCACAGCAAAACCGTCGTTCTCCAAGTGATGGCGAACGAGGCGAGAGATATCGGGATCGTCTTCGACGACGAAGATGCTTGGTTTCACGGGATTATTGTAACGAAGCGAGTTGCGAGTACCTAGTACGGAGTGGCGAGCAAGGCCCCCAAGGCCTGATTTTTATCGAATTGTAACAATCGGGACACAAGGAAGAAGAAGAGATGGAATTCGAATCGAAGATTCGAGTAACATTCCGCGCTATGAGATACGCATTTCTGGCGGAGACTTATGCCACCGAGCGGGTGAAGGTGGTTAGTGTATGGAGCGAGTTTCGGGATGAAGATCTTCCGGTGCGGCCGCGGTCAGGCGACCCGCGCGGGCGCAGCGTGCAGGAGCAGATGGTACATCAGTGCGTGAGCGAAGATTTATGGTTTCGCAACATGCTCGGGATTGATGTGGGCGCGGCTCCTCTGCCGAAGTTTGAAACGCGCATGGAGTTCATGAAACGCTATGCCGAAGACAGCGGGAAAAGGCTGGAGGCGCTGCAAGAAAAAGATGAAGCGTGGTGGGAAGAGGAGGTGAAGTTCTTCGACGTGCAGCGCTCGCGGACATGGGTGATGACTCGAAGGACGACGCATACAGCGCATCATCGCGGACAATTAATGGCGATGCTGCGGATGCTGGGACGGGATGTGCACAGCAATTACGGGCCGACTGCGGATACGGGCGGCCTGATGCAAAATCATGCGGCCACGATTTACGCATACGGGAGTTTGGAGGATCTGCTGGAGGGTGAAAGCATTGGCGGGAAGAAGGCGCCGCTGCCGAGGAGCGGGGGGAAGGCGGTGACGGAGAGGCCAGGGTAGCGTCTAGTCATTGAGCCCACGGATTTAGAACTGCCTTGAGCAGGGGGAAATCAGAAACGTTGCGAGTGACTAGCGTTAGTTGATGAATCTCCGCCGTTGCCGCTAGAAACGCGTCCATGATTCCCATAGAACGACCAATGGCGCGACTCTTGGCAACGACTCTGCCCCACGCATCTGCAATGCCGGCGTCGATCGGTAAAATCCTGCCCTCAAAGCGCACTGGTAACTCTTCGCGTAGCCACTCTTCAAGACCTTGTCGGCGCTTGCCTGGCGGCAGGCGTTCGGCACCGTCGCGCAGCTCGGCCAGTGAAATTACGCTGATGAAAATGAGATCTTCGTCGGTGGAGGACGTCCAGTGCATGACTCCAGGATCAGGCCGGGGGTTGACCCATTCGGATATCGCATTGGTGTCGAGGAGAAAGCTCACAAGTTAATCTTGCGAGGACGATCTCTCCGGCGTTGTAGCTTCAGCCCTGATCCTCGAAGTGGGGAATCCGCAAAGAAATCCGCGAGGGTGCCAACCCGCTTGGTTTTTCTCTGCCACTCTTTCGCGTCTACAATGACCACCGCGGTGCGGCCTTTTCGCGTGACGGTCTGCGGGCCTTCCGACATCGCTTTGTCGATTACTTCACTGAACTTCGCTTTGGCTTCGGCGACGCTCCAGGTTGGTGAATTCATGCGGAATCCTCGCTGATGGTCATCATAGTCATTATAGTCATTTAGGAATCGGGAAGCAATTGAACGGCGATTTGCTCGCTGCAGCCGGGGGCGGCTGTCCTCACATGAGTTGCGTTTGAGGACGGAACAGCAGGTTCCTCACCGCTGAAGCGGTTCGGAATGACAAAACCTAAAACCTTCAGCCTTCGACAACTTACTGCGACTTCGGTTATCCCTTCGTCGTGAAGGCTAAGGTCAGCAGCGTTTTCTGTTCGACTTCGTGGGCTTTGGCGCTGCCGGTAGCGGGACTGGCGCTGGAACTGCGTTTTACAGAGAGAACATGGCGAGCGCCGGCGATGCGATTTAAACGCGGAATCATANNAGGGATAGAGCTGTTCGAGAAACACAATCGCGGTGGAATTATCTTCTCTCTTTTTGCGCTCGGCTTGCAGTTCGTGACCGATTTTTCCAGTGCACACGAGGATGCGACCGGCTTCGCCGACTTCTGTGTCGGGGATTACGTTCTGAAAATTGCTGTGAGTAAAATCCGCAATCGGCGAAGAGGCGTCGGGATGACGCAGCATGCTCTTCGG
>PLUJ01000195.1:9048-28075 GCA_003165455.1 Acidobacteriaceae bacterium
CGATGCGGGCGCTGGAGTGTTCCGGGCCCTGGCCCTCATAGCCGTGAGGCAGAAGCATTACGAGGCCGGAGAGCAGGCTCCATTTGGCCTCGCCTGCAGAAATGAACTGGTCGATGATGGCCTGGGCAACGTTAACAAAATCGCCGAACTGTGCTTCCCAAAGAACCAGGGCTTCCGGATAGTCCCGGCTATAACCGTATTCGAAACCGAGCACCCCGGGTTCGGAGAGAGTTGAGTTGTGAATTCCGCATCGCGCCTGGCCAGGCACAATATTTTCGAGCGGCACATATTCGTTCTCATTCTCGATATCGATGAGAACGGAATGGCGCTGATTGAAGGTTCCGCGGCGCGAATCCTGGCCGGACAAGCGAACCGGAATGCCGGCTTTCACAACGCTCGCGAAGGCCAGCGCCTCGGCCATGCCGTAGTCGACTTCGCGCTTCCCTGCCCCCATTTCGGCGCGCTGCTCGAGCAGTTTTTTTACTTTGGGATGGATATGGAAACCCTCGGGATAGGTGGTAAGCCGATGGGATAAATTCGAGAGTTCCTCCGGGGATAGTCCGGTTTGCACTTCGTATTCAGGCTTGTGAAGTCCGCCGTAGTATTGGTCCCAATAGCTCGGTAATTCGCGTAGCGTGGGTTTCTTGGTCAGCTTGCCGGCATCTTTCTGGGCAGCTTCAAATTCGGCTTTGATCGCAACAGCCTGGGCCGGGGCGTCGCTGGAGCCAATGTCGTCCGCATAAATTTCCCAGAGTGGTGGATGATCTTTAATCTTCCTGTAAAGCAACGGCTGCGTGACCGTTGGATCATCGACTTCGCTATGACCATGGCGGCGGTAGCCGATTAGATCGATCACGACGTCGGTTCCGAACTGATAGCGGTATTCGGTAGCGAGACGAGCTACGCGAACCACCGCATCGACGTCTTCGCCATTGACGTGAAAAATTGGAATCGACTGGCGGCGGGCGATGCAGGCTGCGAAACGGGTGGAGTGCTCTTCGAGGTAGCTGGTGGTGAATCCCAACAGGTTGTTAACTACGACGTGAATTGTCCCGCCCACGGTGTAGCCGGGAAGGTCGGCGTAATTCATGGTTTCGGCGAGAATGCCCTGACCGGCAAAGGCGGCATCTCCGTGAACCAGGAGCGGAAGATATTGTTCGCGCCCGCCTTCGCCGGTGCGGTCTTGCTTGGCACGCGTGCGGCCTACGGTGACGGGATCGACGGCTTCGAGGTGGCTGGGGTTTGAAACCAGATGAATATGAACTTTGTTCCCGCTGCGCGTGATGTACTCACCGGTGGCCCCCATGTGGTATTTGACGTCGCCGGAGCCGAGAACACTGCGCGGATCAACGTCTTCGAAGCCGGCAAAAATTTCCTCGGGATCTCGTTTCGCCACGTGAGCAATTACATTGAGCCGGCCGCGATGGCTCATGCCCATGACGAGCTCTTTAGCGCCGAGGCGTGAGCCGCTGTCCAGGATTTCATCCACCAGCGGAATGAGAGCAGTTACACCTTCGAGCGAAAAGCGCTTGCTGCCGAGGTAGCGCTGCTGCATCACCTGCTCGAAAATGTCGGCGCGAATCAGGAGATCGAGGACTCGTGCCTGATCCACCGCAGCCGGTTCGGATTCCATACGCTCATAAATCCAGCGCCTGCGCTCCGGCGCATAGATATGGTTGATCTCAACTCCAATGGTTGAGGAATAGATAGCGCGCACTTCGCGGGTGTATTCGCTGTCTATTTGCAACTCCGGAGTATTGCGAGGCGGCAGGAAGCCAAGCGGGTCGAGATCGCCTTCCAGATATCCCCATTGACGGAACGCGTTGAAGACAACCTCTCGCTCCAGGTTGACGGTGGCGGAGTGTCCGTTCTTCGGCGAAACTTTCGCGTCACCGGACTCTGACGCGATTGACTTGGCGGAGATGGAGTTAGGATTGCTGAGTTTAGAAGCAGCCATAATATTTACTGATTAAGAATAACGGATGTGGCGGCCGGCTTGCAGGATTCGGGAATGCTGCGGCAGCACCTAAGTGGTGGGATAGAGTTGGAGAAACGCTTTTTGCTTGTCTTACATTTAGATTATGCCTTACATTGTGTATAATGTAAGTTATGAATGATGCTAGTTCAACATTCACATCGAAAGGCCAACTTGTGATCCCTGCCGCCCTCCGGCGCAAACATGGCATCCAGGCGGGGACCAAGGTTCGTTTTCTGGAAGATCAGTTTGGTCGGATTATCCTGCAGCCAATCACGGAACAGTACATCGACCGGGTAATGGGGTGCTTGGCGGGCGGCCCCGATTTGCTGGAGTCCTGGGAAAAAGAGCATCGCGAAGAAGGCGAGCACGATTCGTGAAAACGTACGTGTTTGACGCCAGCGCCCTTTTTATCTTCCTGGAAAAGAAGAATGGAGCGTCGAAGCTGGCGGAACTTCTGAGGGACGCGATGCGCGATCGTGCAGAAATTCTAATGTCGTCGGTGAATTGCGGCGAGGTTTATGGCAAGATCCTGCGTGAATACGGCGCTGATCGCGCCGCCGCCACCATGACTGCAATTTACCCATTACCCATCCAGATGGTAGATGCCAGCCAGCAGCGATGTCTTCGAGCGGCCGAAATCAAGGCCAAATACAAACTCTATTACGTCGACAGTTTTGCCGCCGCCCTGGCGCTGGAAAACAAGGCCACCCTGGTTACCAGCGATTCCGATTTCCGCAAAATAAGTTCCATCTCGGTAATGTGGTTGAAAAATTAAGGGCAACTGAAACGTTTCTTAAGAGAGAGGAGAAGTAAAAATCCCCATTAGGGGCTAAAGCGCTGCCTTGGGCTAGGCGGCACGGCTGAAGAGCTTGCGGAAAAACTCAATTTTCCGGGCGAGCGCTCCGTCAGCGGCTAAAGCCGCCATTGTAAACGGAGGATCTATCGCAGCGGTGAACCGCNNGTGCCCTTCCCAAGGCGATCTAGCGATCTATGGGACAGTTATGGCTTTCTGGATTGACTTCTCTCACGCCACCACCTTGTAGGTATTCCAGGAAAATGATTGCTCAGGAATAAGACCGGGAGGAGAATGTGATGATGCAATCCAACGGCCTGCTGCGGCGGGTAAGCAAGTATCCAGTCGATGAAACGGTTCAGCGTCTTAAGGCCGCAGTCGCTCACCACGGCTTGCAGCTGTTCGCACTGATCGACCACAGCGGGGAAGCAGAGAAGGTCGGACTAAAGATGCGGCCTACGAAGCTACTGATTTTTGGCAGCCCCAAGGGCGGAACGCCGGTGATGGTCGCCTCTCCTTCTTTGGCGATTGATCTGCCACTTAAAATTCTCGTCGCGGAAGATGAAGCCGGCGAAGTTTGGATCACCTACAATGATCCACTTTACCTTCAGCTGCGGCACGGCATTCCTGGGGAACTGGTCAATAATATTGCAGGCGTAGGCGCGCTCGCAGCGGAATCTGTGGAATAATGCTGCGGTTGAGTGTCATCGAATTCTATCCACTTGGAAAATTCAAATCGGTCCCGCGATCACTTAGCCAACGAACGTACATTCCTGGCGTGGGTGCGCACCAGCGTAGCGATTGTTGTGTTCGGCTTCGCTATTGGGCGGTTCGCGATCGCATTGCGCCAGTTGGCAAAGTTCCAAGGCCAATCCTCCAAAACGACTGGTCTTTCGGTATGGATGGGGATGATTTCGATTCTGGCGGGCGTCACTATGGTTATCGCCGGCCTGCTTCGTTATCGCAGAACGCGAGCGCAAATCGAGGTTGGAAAATTTGAGCCAGCAGGATTTATTGTCGATCTCGTAACCATTTTGACGGCGTTATTTGGGTTGGCCCTGGCGGGGTATCTAATGTTCGTGGAGAGAAGCTTAGGTTCGTGAACCTCTAAAACTGTATGGCCAACGATCTTGAAAAAGAAGGTGCCGCGCGCGCCAGCCTCAAATATATAAAAGACGGGCAAGTTGTTGGATTGGGCACGGGCTCAACCGCAGCGTGCTTTATTCGACTGCTGGGTGAAGAGGTAAAGAAGGGACTTCAAATTCGCGGTATTCCGACTTCCGTGAGATCGGGAGAGCAGGCAGCGAACCTCGGTATTCCGCTGACTACGTTCGATGAGTGCCAGCAAATCGATGTGACGGTGGATGGCACGGATGAGGTCGACCCTCAATTGCGTCTCATGAAAGGTGGCGGAGGTGCGCTGCTGCGGGAAAAAATCGTCGCCTCGGCGAGTAAGCAATACGTGATCATCGCCGACGCCACCAAGCACGTGCCGGTGCTGGGGAAATTTCCATTGCCGGTAGAAGTGATCAAGTTCGCGCAGGCTCTGGTATCAAAAAGGATTGCGGCTTTGGGAGCCGAAGTCACTTTGCGCCGGAACTCGGATGGCAGTCCCTACCTCACGGATGAGGGGAATTACATCCTCGATTGCCACTTCTCCAAAATCCGGGGAGCGGACGGATTGGCCAACAAGCTTAGCGACATGCCTGGCGTAGTCGAGCACGGACTCTTCATCAATATGGCGAGCGTAGTCTTGATTGCGGACGGCACGAAGGTGATCGAGCTGAAACGCTAAGAACCTTCGACCCAACTTGGGCCGCGACTCGGATTCATTTTGATCTTCCTGGTGACTGAGAGCCGCCACGGTGCAATACTCTTTCCGCATGCCAAAGCCCTCCGAAAGCCGAGTGTGGAATCAAATTTCGCGGCGGCAGAGCGCGCGCTATCGAGTGCAGGCTCGTCTTGACGTGACCGTTCTCCGTTCAGGCGTGCCTGATACGGTACCAGGGCGAGTCGTCGATCTGGGAGCCGGAGGGGTTGCCGCGATGCTGGCTCGGGAAGTTGTGCCAGGGGAATCGGTAGGTGTGGAGATTCAACTTCCGGGATCGAGCCAACGATTACGAACCCGTGGGTTCGTAAGGCATCACAACAAGCTGCGTTGCGGCATGGAGTTCGTCGGCCTATCAGACGATCAGAAAGCGGAGATTCAAAAGTTTACAAGACGGCCGAAAGCACAAACGGATCTTCCGGCAAAGCCGCTGCCGGCCAATACCAAGAAGATAAAGCCTATTTCCGCAGACACATCAGGATCGAATGGAGGTTTGAAAAGCGGTCCATCGAAAATCGCAGTGCCGGTAGCAGGACCGCCGTCCGCGAACCTTCGCAAGCGCGGATGGATTTTTCTGTTGGCATCCGGAGCAGTTCTGCTTGCTGTTTTGTGGTGGCGCTGGGATCGCGGCTGGCAAGAATTGGAGTCCGGTTTTCAACCGAGTGAAGTGAACGTGCGACCCGAAGCCCACGTTTCCGCCGATGAGATGCAGAAGCTGATTACCCATCGAGTCGATCCTGAGTACCCGGAGGCTGGGCGCGCGGCTCATCAGCAAGGAGTGGTCGTGTTGGACATAATCATCGGCCGAGAGGGTACGGTCTTGAACGTGAAGCCTGTAAGTGGGCTCGATATGTTCACTGAGCCTGCAACGGAGGCATTGCGCTGGTGGCGATTTCAACCCTACCGGGTGAATGGCAGGCCCGTTGTAGTGGAGACAACCGTCGCGGTGGAATTTAAACCTTAGAATCACCTTCCATCTTCCGAAAAATTAACGCGAAAATGCGAAATCGAGAAGCTGCGCGGGAAGATTCAAACGCGCCGTTTACGCAACGCACTCAGCACGATAATTCCACTAACGCCGAAAGACACGACCGCCCCCAGCGCCGCTATCAGCATCATCACGGGATTGAGATGGAAAAAATCCGCACACATCGCTACCACCGCGAAGAGTACGCCTGACACGTTCAGCCACAGCGGGCCTCGTGTGGAGGAAGATAAGTCTGGACGCAGACGGAGTTGCAAGAGCAATGCGGCGAAGCCGATGGCGGCCACCACGACCAGCGCCAACGGACTTAAGAGGGCTCCGCGGTCCGTGTAGATCACCACAAGCGCGAGCGCGACAAGCAGCAGGCCGGCCGCTATCACGGTAGGGCCTCTGCGGCTACTGTTGGGATCGGGATTGGAGTTGACCATTCCGAATGAAATTCCGTCCTCAGATTTATACAGGTGGAGAGCGGGGTTTTCAAACTTTTACCGTTGGGGAGCGTTAACGAGCCTGAGGAATCGAATGCGTCACGCCGTCAACTGCTTCCACTTGGCGTACGACACTATTGCTTACCGCGTAAAGCGCCAGTTCGACGCGGGAAGAGATGCCTAGTTTTTCAAAGATTTTGAAAACATACTTCTTCACCGTATGCTCGCTGAGGTCCAACTTCAAGGCTATTTCCCGATTGCTGCGGCTCTCTGCAACCAGAGCCACAACTTGTTCTTCCCGGGGCGTGAGTATTTGCAGGCCTCGCGAGTTGACCACGCGCATCGCCGGCACCTCGGCGATCACATCGAGCAGATAGTTCAACTGTTCGGTATTAGCCCAGATTTGACCATCGGCAACCCGCTGAATGCACCGGCAAAGCAATCGGAATTGGGTGTCGGCTAAACAGAATATTCCGCGCGCGCCCGCGCGAAAGGCGGTTACCACAATGTCGCGATCATACGACTCCGTCAATAAAATCTTCGCCACATGAGGACGGAGTATATGAACTCGTCGCATCGCCGCCATTTGAGTGACAAGTTCGTCAGAATGATTAAGCGAAAGCAGCACCACGCTAATACGGGCGGAAGATATGGCTTGAAGAATTGAGTCGAAGTCTGCTGTGCAAGTTGACACCTGAAACTCAGGCCGACGGCGCAATGCCCCGGCCAGCAACTGGGCCTGAATACGATTGGAATCTGCAACCAATACGGCAGTTCCCAGTTCTGTGGCGGACGTGCTCATAACGGAAGCTCCTACTACGACGCGGTCAAGGTTGTGTGATCTTAGGAGCGTCGCCGCTTCCTCCACAAGGATTCAAGTCACAAAATTAAGCGCACGCGTTCAAATCGGGAAGATAGGATTTCAAGTTGTGGAAATTGTTGTTGGGGCCGAGTGAACAGTTCGCGAACGACGCGAGCAGTACCGATGTGAACATTTCCGCATTGTGACGGATGAACACGAGAGCCTACTTTCTAGGGTAAAGGTCGGATAGGCCTCCTGCTGCCCTATCCAGGAGAAATAGAACAAGCGGAAGGATCGAATTGCCTGCATTCGGCTTGAGAATGCCACGCCCCACGAGAGCNNCGCCGGTAGACGGCACTTTCCATGTCTTGTCGAAGCTTCTTCCCCAAGATACTTTGCTCTAGGAAAACAGTTGTGGCGCGCGACTAAATGAAAGCATTCCTGCCATGAGTCAAAGCGTACTGGTAAAGCGCGTGATCAATGTTTTCTTAGTGGTGCAATTTTGCGTAGCCGTGTTCGCCCAGGAAGCAAAAACTGATCCACTCCTGGGAGCAAGCACAAACACTTCTCAGACTGGCCAAACCGGGGTTGGGATGGGCGGTTTCGAAACTACGGCTGCAAAATCCGGAAAAGCGGACGGCATGGGAAACCCCGCGCTCGGAGGGGAACGCCGTCCGCTTTACCGGTTGAATCGGAGTGATGTGGTGGGATTGAGTTTTACATTGTCACCTGAATTCGATCAAGTAATCACGGTGCAGCCTGATGGATTCGTCTCACTGAAGGATGCTGCACCGGTGCTAGCGCGTGGATTGACGTTGGAAGAATTCCGGCTCGCGGTGCGGGAAGCCTATTCGGGGTATCTTCACGACCCGCAGGTGGCGGTCGCACTCAAGGAGTTCGAACACCCTTACTTTGTGGCGGGCGGAGAGATCGGACGACCCGGGAAATACGAATTGCGCACCGATACGTCGATCATGGAAGCGGTGCAAATTGCCGGCGGTTTTACTCATGAGGCGAAGCATTCGCAAGTAATTTTATTTCGCCGCGCGAACGATGATTTGGTGGAAGCACGCGTTTTCAATCTGAAACAAATGCTGAAGGAAAGAACCTTGAGCGAGATGCCTAGTCTGCGCCCCGGCGACATGGTCGTCGTACCGCAGAACTACATTTCTAAAATTGAACGTTTTCTGACGAAACCATCATTGAGCATGTATCTCAGTCCAACTCAGTTCTAGTTCCTCGCGAAAAGAAAAATGTTAGAAGAAAATCAAGAAAGTCTCGAAACCCAATCCCCGTCGCCAACGGCACGTGAACTGGCAATGGTGCTATTCCGGCAATCCAGGATTTTCGCCGGGGTTACGGGCCTGGTATTCACCCTGGCCCTCGTATACGCAATCGCAGGCTCCAGCTATCGAGCCCACCTTAGCGTGCTGGTGCGTCGTGGACGCTCGGACCCTCCCGTGACCGGTCAGCAAAGCGCCCCTCCAGATTTCTCCCGAGTGGAGGTGACGGAGGAAGAATTGAATTCCGAGGTTGAGTTGTTGAAAGACGATGAGGTGTTGCGGCGAGTTGCGGAAGCGAATGACCTGGCGGCTCACGACTGGCTGCACTGGCTGCGTCCTCACGAAGATGAGGCCATCCTCATTGAACGCGCTACGAAGAAACTTGCCGACCGTCTGAAGGTCGAGCCGATCAAGAAAACAAACTTGATCTCAGTTACGTACGACGCAGGCGATCCTAAACTGGCCGCGCAAGTCCTAAGGTCGCTCTCCAGTGCCTATCTCGAGAAACACATGCAAGTTCACCGGCCCGCAGGTCAGCTTCGCTTTTTCGACCGGCAGACTGCGGAGTCGGGCGAGCAACTGGAGGAAGCTAAGCAGGAACTGCTGTCCTTTACCAAAAGCCGAGGTTTAGTAGTGGCGTCGCAACAACGGGATCTACTTTTGCAAAGACTTGATGCTGTAGAGGGAAGCTACGGACAGAACCTGGTGGAAATGTCGGAAGCAGAGCATCGCGTCCGGGAACTCGAAACGGAATTGTCCGAGTTGCCGCAGCGAACCACCACACAGATCCGCAACGCGGATAACCCGGAACTCTTGCGCTCATTGAAAGCCACCCTGCTCGATCTGGAACTAAAACAAACGCAATTGTTAACAAAATTTGAGCCCAGTCACCGGCTGGTTCTAGAGGTGAACCAGCAAATCCTGCAGACCAGAGCTGCGATCGCCTCTGAACAATTGACGCCTGTTCGCGATGAAACAACCGATAAAGACACCGATTATGAATGGGCTCAAGGAGAGCTTGAGAAAGCGCGGGTCGCTATGAAGGGTTTGGAGGCGCGAAAGATCGCAACCGCCGCCGAGTTGGACGAGTATCGCGGCCTCGCACGCCGGCTGGGAGAAGCTGCAATTACGCAGGACCTCTTGGCCAGCAACGAGAAGGCCGCGGAAGAGAACTATCTGCTCTATGTAAAAAAACGTGAGGAGGCGCGCATGGGCGATGCCCTGGACCAAGGCGGCATCGTGAACGTGGCGATTGCCGAGCAGCCGCTCGTGCCGGCGCTTCCAGTGTGGCCACCCGGCATCGTCGCACTGGCCGGCTTAATTGCCGCCTTTAGTTCTGGAACTGGAGCAGCATTCGCGGCAGATTATTTAGATCCCGCGTTGCGCACACCGGAGGAAGTACGGAGTTGCTTAGAGTTGCCCGTTCTCGCCTCACTACCCGCAGCAACCGGCAAACGTTTGTCTGCTTGAAGGAGATTCAATGAGCGCCAATGCACATGTAATGGGAAGATCTGAAGTGCTGCATTCCTCAAAGCGAGAAACGGTGGTGCCGCGTGTTACGGAGGCTCACGAGAGAAACGGCTGGAATCCGGCTGATTTTGAACGAGAACAAATACTTGGCTTAGTACGACGAGTATTTTTGGCAGGTGGAAAGTCGCCCATTACACAAGTAGTTTTTAGCGCGGCCGACTCCGACGTGGATGTAACAGGAATCTGTGTTCAGGTGGCGGGTGTTTTGGCACTTGAGACCAGCCGAGACGTCGCTGTAATTGAGAAGACAGTAATCGGAGAAGAAAGAACGTTTAATCATTCCAAGGCCGCGGGAACAATTAAAGTCAACTCCACTCAGATGACGAGCAACTTGTGGCAGGTTCCAAATAACGCGGCTTACTACACTGAGTCAGGAACTGGCGCAAGAATCGATTGGCCTGTTTATCTAGCTCAGCTCCGGACGGAATTCGAGTACACCATAATCCAAGGCCCCCCGGCTTCAAGATCGAGTGCGGCGGCATTCCTCGGACAACTTACCGACGGGATCATCTTAGTGTTGAGTGCGCATACTCGAAGAGCGATCGCTCGCAATATCAAAGAAGTACTTCAGGGAGCGCAGTCTCGCATCCTGGGAACCGTGTTGAGCGAAAGAAAGTTTCCCATACCGGCGCGGCTCTATCGCCGCCTATAGGCGGAGAAGAGATAGCCGAATCTTCTGACTATAGAAACGCTGTGCACAATGACGCGGAGCGGGAGCAACATGTCACTTTTCCCTTCGTATTCAGGACAACCGCCGCGCGTAAGCGAATGGGCTGCGAGACTTATTCCCGGAGCAGGCTTCTCGCACCGGAGCGCGACACAGGCCGCGAGCACTCACCGCGGTGGCGGCGTTTTACCAATTTGTAACATGGGGCAACTCTGGGGCCATAGGAAAAAGCGTCCGCGAGGATCTTTGGGGCTTGGAGCCGTCCGGAATGTCCTTATCGTTGGAGCGGGCGGGGTGGGCAGACGCATCGAGAGCTATGTTGCCAACCATCCGGAGTTAGGCCGCTCGTTTTGCGGGTTTCTGGATGACGAGAAGCCCTTGGGAAAGGGGATCGTGGGGCGCACGACTGACCTGGCTGAAGTAGCACGCACCAACTTTATCGACGAAGTAATTGTCGCTGAACCGCGCGATCAGGGATTGATATCTCGCATGTTTCACGAAGCAAAGAGGTTGCATTTGGATATGAAGATGACGGCGGACCTGTTCGGCTGCGAAGCAATCGGATGGGAAACGTTCGGGGCAATCCCCATCGTTGCGCTGCACCAAGAGAAGCTGCCCGTAGGAAAACTTTTGCTGAAGCGCGGCTTGGACATCGCGGTTGCCGGAGGATTGCTCCTGCTGATCGTTCCGGTTTTGCTGCTGATCTCGGGCCTGATTAAATTGGATTCCCGCGGTCCCGTGCTTTACACGGCGCCACGAGCAGGACGTAAGGGAAGACCTTTCCGGTGCTACAAATTTCGCACGATGGTGCCGGAAGCGGACGATATTAAGAAAAACTTGCGCACTCGAAATCAGCGGTCCGGACCCTTTTTCAAAATTAAGGGTGATCCCCGAATCTCACGAATTGGGAGACTTCTGCGCCGTTACAGCCTGGACGAACTGCCGCAGTTGTGGAATGTGCTGAAAGGCGACATGAGCCTGGTGGGGCCGCGCCCGCATCCGCTGGACGACGTGTCGGAATATGCCATCGAGCATTTGCCGCGGTTGGATGTTACTCCAGGAATAACAGGTCTTTGGCAGGTTACAGCGCGTAGCGATCCGTCGTTTCAAACCGGGATGAACCTCGACGTGGAATACATAGACACGTGGAGCCTGGGCATGGACCTAAAAATTCTTTTAAAAACCGCCGGAGCGGTTTTGCGTGGGAGCGGGGAATGACCGCGCCTTCGGGGTTGAAATACCGGTCAAGCGCCGCATCGGTTGATCGGGTTTTGTTGCGATTCCTTGAATTGGCAATCACTCCACTACGGTCTTTACTGATAATACCGACCGCTTTGTTTCTCTTCACGCTGACGGCAATGCTGCTTCGCCCCCCCGATGTCGCCTTTTACGAGATTGATCGCGTGGCCTTCGTCTTGCTAATCCTCAGCGTTATCGGCAGGACCTTATTGGGGCGTGAGCGATTCGTCTTGCAGCGAGCGTCTTGGCCGATGATTGGGCTGACTTTGCTGGCGGTCACGAGTGTGGCGGCGCAGCCGTTCGACGCCCAAAGCTGGTCTTTGGTGATGGCGAAGTTCATTGTACCGTTTGTTCTGTTTCATCTTTCAGGAGTGGTGTTTTGTAAAGAACACGACCTCCGCCAGTTCGAAACATTCGGATTGATCGTACTTGCATACCTGTCCTTTACGGCAATCGCATTTCTGTTCGGGGCCAAAGCATTGATTTTTCCTCGATTCATCTTGGATGAAAGCCTCGGCTACCACATGGACCGCGCGCGCGGTCCGTTCTTGCAGGCTGTCGCCAACGGTGTATCCCTGAACCTGCTGGGTCTTTTAGCTTTGCATGCATATTTGCGGAGGAAAATACGAAAACTACGAGTCCCATTGCTGCTGGCTAGCCTGCCAGTTGCAATTCTGGCCACGATGACACGAGCGGTGTGGCTGTCATTCTTCGTTAGTGTTGGACTGCTGATCTTTCGTTCGAACGATAGGAGGCTCCGTCGAATCTGCATAGCGATTTCGATGGTGGCAGCGGTGGGTCTAACTGTAGCTCTCAGTTTTGGTGATCTGCGACGCGCCCTGACGGATCGGCTCGAAGAGTCCGGGCCTGTAGATTTTCGCGAGGCTGTTTATACCGGCGGATGGCAGATGTTTCTCGAGAAACCCTTAACCGGTTGGGGCGTGAATCAAATGCCGGCAGAGCTGGCTCGCCATGTCAGCGGATACAAAGAAAGGGAGTTGTATCCGCACAATACTTATCTGGAATTGCTGGTGGAGCATGGAATTGTGGGGCTGGCGTTGTATGCGTGGCTAATTTGGGAACTTATGAAGCTTGGCCGGGGGCGCGTTCCACAAAGCGACAGAGGCGGGATGTTAGATCGCCACTTCCATTCCATATGGCCAGTGCTACTGGGTGTGTATCTGGTCAACGCGTCGGTTGTCGTGATGAATTATCAATTCGTCAATGGCCTAATGTTCACACTCGCAGGGATGCTTGCGGGGCAACAGGGGCGCGCACAAAGAGAAGATCCGCATGCGGTCTTCGGGCCTGTCAATTCAGTCCTTAGTTTCACTGCTTGATGTCAAATTAATTTCGCCGAGTTACTTCGCATGTTGAAGATCGCCTATCTTGCGAACCAGTTTCCCTCTCCGGTGGAACCATACGTTACGGAGGAGATCGATGAACTTCGGCGGCGAGGAGTTGAAGTACTTGCGGGCACCGTGTGGAAACCTAAAAGGCAATTGGCGGAGGGAAGCTCACAATCGGAATCAGTCTCTATTTTGGCTCTCGAACCCATTCGGTTGATCGTTCTTTTCCAGGCGATCTGCCTTTTAATTCGTCGGTGGAAAAGAATTTCCAGGTTTGTCAAGCGAGCGCTGGTACAAGGAAAAGAATCCCCTTCACGGCGATTGAAGGCCATCCTGCACACCTTGCTGGGAGCGTACTATGCGGTGCTGTTGCAGAAGCATGACGTCGATCATGTCCATGTCCATCACGGCTATTTCGGATCGTGGATCGGAATGGTAGCGGCAAGTCTGTTGGGTATTGAATTCAGCCTGACGTTACACGGATCAGATTTGTTGATCCATGACGCTTATCTCGACACCAAACTCAAGAATTGCCGCTTTTGTATAACGATCTCCGACTACAACCGGAGCTATATGTCGAAGCGCTTTCCGGAAGTGGATCGGCAGAAAATCATTGTGTCCCGGTTGGGAGTCGACACGAAGGCAAAGATGGCGATCCCTTTCTTATACCGGCGAACCAAGAGGGGCGAGTTCAATATGCTGTCCGCTGGCCGTCTGCACGTTGTTAAGAACCATGCATGCTTGATTCTGGCATGTGCCCGATTGCGAGATGTAGGAGTTAGCTTTAAATGCTCCATCGCGGGCGCCGGTCCGGAACTGAAAAGGCTTGAGACGCTGATCCAGGAAAACCGGCTTCAAGAGTGTGTGAAGCTCGTCGGTCACGTTGTTCATTCCGACATCGATTTTCTTTACCGTAGCGCGGATTTATTTGTGATGACCAGCATCAGCGAGGGAATCCCGCTTGTGCTCATGGAAGCAATGACACGCGGAACGATCGTGCTGGCTCCAGACATTACCGGGATACCCGAGTTGGTCATCCCCGGCAAAACAGGCTTTCTCTATCAACCGGGAAACCTTGTGGATTTCGTGCACAGGATATTGTTTCTACAAAAGCTCCTTGACGAAGATCCTTCACAGAACCGTTTACCTTGGATTCGACATGCAGGCGAGGCGCAAGTTCGGAACAATTTTAGCCGCTCGAATAATTTGTGGCGTTTCGGCGCAACATTCGTGAAACAGGTCCTTGGTACAGGAACGGAGCTTGGTCGTGCGCATTCTCTATTGCAATAAATATAACTTCCCTTTTAGTGGCACCGAAGTTTATATGTTCGAGTCGATGCGACTCATGCGTCTAAACGGTCACCAAACTGCTTTGTTTTCCATGACTGATTCGCGTGGAGAATCCACTCCCTTTGATCAGCATCTCATGCCGCATATCGATTTCAAGAGTAAAAAAGGATGGCTCCAAAGGGCGAAGGCGACAGCCCGGGTGATTTATTCTCGCGAAGCACGCCGCCGGATTCGGGCAATGATCGCAGATTTTCGTCCTGACGTGGCGCACGTGCGAAACATCTACCATCATCTTTCTCCGTCAATTTTGTGGGAATTGAGAGCGCAAAAGATACCGGTGATTTATCACTTGAACGATTTTAAAGTTCTATGTCCAAGCTATAACCTGGTGCTGCGGGGGGATGCATGCGAAGCCTGCAAGGGCGGAAAATTCTGGCACACGTTAAGTGAAAAATGCTATCCGGGACTCGCCGAACGAATCATGTTGGTCGCGGAAGCCTATTTCCACAAAAATCTGGGGACGTATCGTAAGTGTGTGGACTGCTTTCTAGCCCCCAGCCGATTCGTGCGAGACAAATTTGTGGAACACGGTTGGGATCCTGGAAAGTTCGAAGTTTTGCCTCATTTTCAAACGGCAAGGATTACAGTGCCTCTCTCGGAGAACTCGCCGTTGTTGTATTTCGGTCGATTGTCGCGAGAAAAAGGTGTCGACGATCTCATCAGGGCCATGGAACGTTTGCCGCATCTCCGGCTCAGGATCGTGGGCGACGGACCAGAGCGAGGGGCTCTGGAACAACTAACCCAGAATTTGAACGTAAGCAACGTTGAATTTTCAGGCGAACTACGGGGAACTGGTCTGGAGCGAGCGATAGATCAATGTTGTTTTACTGTTTTCCCGTCGCATGCATATGAGACTTTGGGCAAAACCATCCTCGAATCTCACGCGCACGCCAGAGCTGTCGTCGCTTCAGATATGGGGTCACGGCGAGAACTGATTGAGGACGGTATCACGGGGCTCTTGTTCAAAACAGGAGACGTTCCGCAGTTGGCCTCGCAGCTTGATTTTCTCACCTCCCGACTAGACCTCGCCGAAAAGATGGGTCTCGCGGGAAAAGCGAAAGTGGAGAGTGACTACAAACCTGAATCGCATTATCGGGCTTTGATCGAATTATACGAGCGGTTGGCCAGCACAAGTCTTCCGTTCGTTGACCAGGAGGATGGCGAGAAACCAGGCGGGAAGTCAGTTCTCCGACGTCTGGATGCGCCGGAGGTTGCTCCCAGGAAATCACAGGCTCGACCGCTCCGAATCGCATTCATCGGCGGCAGAGGGGTTTCTTCCAAGTACAGCGGCATTGAAACTTATTACGAAGAGGTCGGACAACGGCTCACCGCAATGGGACACGAGGTTACTGCGTATTGCCGAAGCTACTTCACGCGACCGATGAATGAGCACAAGGGCATAGCCGTAGTACGGTTGCCGACATTTCGGTCGAAACATCTTGAGACGCTGGTACATACATTGCTGAGTACTGCGCATGTACTGACGCGGCGTTGCGACATCGTGCATTATCACGCCTTGGGGCCGGCGCTGTTTTCTTTTATCCCGCGCCTGATGGGGAAGAAGACTGTGGTGACAGTTCAGGGTCTCGATTGGCAGCGTAAGAAGTGGGGACGCGCGGCATCAGCCATCCTACAACTTGGTGAACGTGCGGCTGGGCGACTGCCCTCTCGCACTGTCGTCGTATCGCGAACTCTTCAGGAGCATTACGCGGATCGATATGGTGTGGAAACCTCCTACATACCGAACGGCGGACTGCTGCGCGACCGGCGTTCACCAAGCAAGATCCTGGAATGGGGACTAGAGCCCGGAAAATACATACTTTTCCTAGGAAGGTTTTCGCCTGAAAAGGGCTGCCATACGCTGGTTGAGGCATATGAACAATTGACTACCGACGTAAAGCTCGTGATGGCCGGAGCTTCGAGCTTTTGTGATGAATATTCGAGCAAGCTACGGACTCATGCGGGTGACCGCATCAAAATGCTGGATTGGGTCTCGGGAGAAACGCTCGACGAAGTGTTGACGAACGCCATGATATTTGTTTTGCCGTCAGACCTTGAGGGCTTGTCGCTTGCCTTGCTGGATGCCATGGGCGCGGGGTTGTGCGTTATCGCTAGCGATGTTCCGGAGACCCGGGAGGCGGTCCAGGATGCCGGCTTTACATTTCGGCGCGGAGACGCTTCTGACCTGGCAGACCGCTTACGATTTTTGATGGCAAATCCCGCAGTACGAGAGGCTGCAGGGCGCGCAGCCAAACGGCGCGTTCGCGAACATTACCAGTGGAACGGTATCGCCTTGGATATTGAGCAATTGTATTTCGAAATGATGGGTTGGAGTGCGGCCTCCTCTAGCATCAAGAAACCAAGTGCACCCGCTGCCATCTCATCAATTAAAACGGAAAGTGGGCTAGCTCGGAAGCCAAGATTAAGGTGCACACAATTCGCAAACAGCTGTGGCGGAAAGGACGGGGGAAACTTCGTCCTTTTTGTTTACAATTGAGAGTTCCCAACAGAAAGGCCCAGGCGGCGTTCAGCAGCGTATGCTGCTATCCAGTTATCGTTCTTATATGGAAGATACGATTCTCATTACGGGCGGAGCAGGGTTCATCGGATCCAATTTCATCCTCCAGTGGTTGGAGCGAAGCTCGTCGGCGGTTGTAAATCTCGACAAACTGACTTATGCAGGCAATCTCCATAATCTGACGCCAGCTGAAAAGAGGCCCGGATACGAGTTCGTTCACGGGGACATTACAGACCAAGAGCGGTTGCGCAGTTTGCTATCCCGGCGCAAGCCACGCGCCATTGTGCACTTTGCCGCCGAGAGTCACGTGGATCGATCCATCCGAGGGCCGGAAGAGTTCGTACGCACCAATATCAATGGAACATTCTCTCTTCTCGAAGAAGCGCGGGGGTATTGGGGCGGGATGAGTTCAGGGGAGGCCGCGGATTTTCGGTTTTTGCACGTTTCCACGGACGAAGTGTATGGGTCTCTCGGGCCCGATGACCCGCCGTTTGCAGAAACCACAGCATATGCTCCCAATAGCCCCTATGCTGCGTCCAAGGCGGCCTCCGACCATCTGGTACGTGCTTATCATCACACTTACGGTTTACCAACGCTCACCACAAATTGCTCGAATAACTACGGTCGGTTTCAATTCCCAGAAAAACTAATTCCTCTCATGATTTTGAACGCACTCGGTGGGAAGCCGCTGCCTGTCTATGGGGATGGCCAGAATGTGCGCGACTGGCTTTATGTGGAGGACCATTGCGATGCGATCGCCACCGTGCTGGAGAAAGGTCGAGTGGGGCAAACGTATAACATTGGAGGCTGGAACGAAAAGCGCAATCTCGATATTGTGCAATCGATCTGCGACATGGTGGATGAGATGGCCGGAAGTCGCGGAGCGCCGCGCCGCGACTTAATCAGTTTCGTCAAAGACCGTCCGGGCCACGACCGGCGTTACGCAATGGACGCTACCAAGATTGAGCACGAACTTGGCTGGCGGCCGAAGGAGACTTTCGAGACCGGGATCCGTAAAACCGTCCAATGGTACTTAAACAATGAGGAGTGGGTGCGCAATGTTACCAGCGGAAGCTACCGCCAATGGATCGAAACACATTACTCTTCTTGAGTTCGACGTGATGTAGATCAAAGCGAACATCTTCATGACACAAGCCAAATGAAGCAAGCCAAGACAAACGCAGCCTATAAAGGAATCATTCTTGCCGGAGGTTCGGGAACGCGTTTATACCCGGTGACTCATGCGATCGGCAAAAGTTTGCTGCCCGTATACAACAAACCCATGATCTATTACCCGCTTTGCACGTTGATGCTGGCGGGCATTCGAGACATCCTGCTGATTACCACCGCAGAAGATGTGGCGAAGTTTCAGACTTTGCTAGGAAATGGCAACCGATTCGGGATTAATGTCCAATATAAGGTGCAGCCGAAGCCAGAGGGAATCGCGCAGGCCTTTTTGCTCGGCGAGACGTTCATTGATAACCACCCGTGTGCGCTGGTTCTGGGCGACAACATTTTTTATGGGCATGAACTGGCAAAGGATTTGCGGGAAGCGGCAGGCCGAAGCCAGGGCGCGCGAGTGTTTGCGTATCCTGTGCATGATCCCGAGCGCTACGGAGTTGTGGAGTTTGATGAATCAGGTCGTGCGCTCAGCATCGAAGAGAAACCTGAACATCCAAAATCTCGCTACGCAGTCACTGGCCTGTACTTTTACGACGATCAAGTGGTTAGCGTCGCGAAATCTTTGAAGCCCAGCGCGCGCGGCGAACTGGAAATTACCGACGTCAATAAAGCGTATCTCGAACGCGGGCAACTAGAAGTAATGGTCATGGGCCGGGGTATGGCATGGTTGGATACCGGCACCCACGAATCGTTGATGGAAGCGTCACTCTACATTCAAGCAATCGAGAAACGACAAGGCTTAATGGTGGCTTGCCCCGAGGAGATCGCGTTTCGTTCCGGCTACATCACCGCTGGCGATGTGGAGAAGATTGGAGCATCGATGAAAAACAACAGTTACGGTGCCTACCTACTGCAATTGTTGCGGGAGAAAGTATTCTAATGCAGGCTGCGGCAGCTATTCCGTTCAAATGAGTGCAATCGTAAAAACTGAAACCTCTCTGCCCGAAGTATTTATCCTGGAACCACGCATTTTCCGGGATGAGCGAGGATTTTTCTTCGAGAGCTACAACCAACATTCCATGGCAGCGGTTGGAATTACAGAGCCCTTCGTCCAGGATAACCATTCCTATTCCTCTCAAAATGTTTTGCGCGGCT
>PLUJ01000300.1 GCA_003165455.1 Acidobacteriaceae bacterium
ACGAACTGCAGATCCCTCACTTCGTTCGGGATGACAACTTTGTCTAGAATTACGGAATAACTGAAGTCGTGCCCTGACAAACACCGCAGACGTCACGCCGAGTCTATAGCGCGTCAAACCATCGCGACGCAAATTCTTCTGAAACTTTCCTGCTATCCGTCTACGTATATCTTTCCGAACATATCATCAGGACCGCGAATCATCCGGCGAAGTGTGTGAAGCGCGGAAGGTAGCTCGCGCGGGGCGTTTCGAGTACAATCTGCGCTCGATTGCCGCAGTCATGTGACTCGCTGGACGCACCATGCTGCGAAAAAGTCGTGATTTGCCGAGGAGATTGCGCCGTGCTCTCAATTCAAAATCTAACCAAGACTTACCCTGGCGGCGTTCGCGCCCTTCGCGGAATCTCGCTTGAGATTCCGCCGGGGATGTTTGGCCTGTTGGGGCCGAACGGCGCAGGCAAGTCAACTTTGATGAAAATTCTTGCCACGCTCCTCGACCCGGACACCGGTTCCGCTCACCTCGATTCGCTCGATCTGATCGCGAATAAGAACACGACGCGCCAGCTTCTCGGTTATTTGCCGCAGGAGTTCGGCGTCTATCCGAAGATGAGCGCGATTGATTTGCTGAGTCATCTGGCGGTTATGAAGGGAATTACAAATCGAAGCGAGCGCAAGGAGCTCGTGGAAGGACTATTGCAACAAACGAATCTCTGGGACTTGCGCAAGAAAAACTTGGGCGGATTTTCCGGGGGCATGAAGCAGCGCTTCGGAATCGCGCAGGCGCTACTCGCGAATCCGAAGCTGATTATCGTTGATGAGCCGACCGCGGGGCTCGATCCGGCCGAGCGTAATCGCTTCCTCAATCTGCTCTCGTCTCTTGGCAGTGATCGTACCGTAATTCTATCGACTCACATTGTAGATGATGTTCGCCAGCTCTGTCCGCGTATGGCAATCATCGCCTCAGGCGAGTTGCTTCTGGAGGGCGCTCCGAATGATGCGCTTGCCGCACTGCACGGGAGGATCTGGTCAAAGGTTGTAGCGACTGGCGACGAGCTACAAGCTCTTGAAAGCCAGTTCCAGGTGATTTCCACGCATTTGGTGGGCGGACAGCATGAGGTTCGTGTATATGCCAACACTTCCCCAGGCGAGGGTTTTTTGCCGGTAGATTCGGACCTGGAAGATGTTTATTTTCTCAACCTTTCGCAACAGGCGAAGGCAGTGCTGCCGAATTAAACGCTGTGTGGGAGATGCAAGAGGATTAATATGGCGCTCTTTTGGGAGTTCTTCACCTTCGAACTTAAGTTCCGTTTCAAGAGCCTCTCGACCTACGTTTACTTTTTGTTGTGGCTGACCTTTTCCTTCCTCAGCGTGGCATCGGAGAGCTTCGGACCCATCGGCAACAGCAACGGAAAGGTTCTGCTTAATGCGCCTTACGCGAATACCTACAATGATATCGGCGCCTCGCTGTTCGGCATCATCGTAATCGCGGCGATCTTCGGCACATCGATCCTGCGCGACTTTCAACGCGATACGTACCAGATCCTCTTTACGAAGCCAATCACCAAGTTCGGCTACCTCGGGGGACGTTGGGCCGGTTCTTATGTCGCCACGATCTTCGCATTCTCTGGAATGTTACTTGGCACTTTCCTGGGAACGTTCGCTCCGTGGGCGGATCACACCCGCATCGAACCGAATCATCTTTGGAACTATCTTCAGCCATTTCTTTCCGTCATCGCGGTTCAGGTTTTCTTCGTGGGCTCGGTGTTCTTTCTGGTTGCCGCGCTCACCCGCAAAATCTTCATCGTGTATCTACAGGGCGTAGCGCTGTTCATGCTCTACATCATTGGACTCACTGTGTTCTCAGCCACGCGTTCGCTGGAGCGCTTCTGGTCTGGCATTCTCGATCCGATTGGCTTCATTCTGTTGGATGACGTTACCCGCTATTGGACGGTCATCGAGAAAAACTCGCTCTTTCTTACATGGTCGCCAACCGAAGTCAACGGAATCTTCCTCTATAACCGTCTTCTCTGGATCGGCGTCGGCGTGCTGGCGCTGGGAGCAGTCTGGGCCTTCTTCCCCATGTCGGTCGAGGCGCTCACCACTCGCTCGCAGGGCCGCCGCGCCGCCAGAGCGAAGGAGCAGGAGCGTGCGGAAGCACTGCCCGTTCGGTCAAGTCTTCCGGCGCGCATGCCTCTGGTGCACTATGCATTTACTTCCGCCACCAGCTTTGCGCAGTACGTCTCGCTATCTCGTTTGCGCCTTCGGAATATCTTGCGCGACATCCCGTTCTGGGGAATTCTCGCGCTGCTGTTCGCTCTCGGCATCAATAATGGGCATTGGGCGGGTCATCTCGCCGACCAGAATGTTTGGCCTGTGACTTATCTCATGCTGCAGTCCGTCGAAGGCAGCTCCATTTTGTTTCTCTACATCGTGGCCACGCTGTATGCCGCGGAATTGCTCTGGCGCGAACGCGATATTCACTTTGACGGCATCCATGACGCTCTGCCTATGCGCGAGTCGGTCGACTGGCTCAGCCGGCTCACCGCCATCGTTGTTGTCGAACTAATCCTGCTGACGGTCGCGATGCTGGTCGGCATTCTCATGCAGACCGTTGCCGGTTACTACCATTACGAAGTTTTGCAGTATTTCAAAGAGCTCTACCTGGTGACGTTCCCGCAGGTTTTGACCTTCACCCTGCTAGCGATGTTCGTGCAAACCTTTGTCTCGAACAAATTTGTCGGACACGGCATTGTGATTGGCATCTTTGTGCTCATACCCGTTCTTTTTAGCTTCGGATGGGAGAATACGCTTTATCTGATCGGCCAGGTTCCCACCTACACCTATTCCGACATGAACGGTTACGGCCATTTCGTGCCGTCCATTTTCTGGTCCATCACATACTGGCTTGCGATTGCCGCCGTTCTAGGAATCGCTTCCATCGCATGGGCGCGGCGCGGGGGCGAGGATTCCTTGCGCGCACGCACCCGCCTGGCCGTTCAGCGCGCACCGCGTCTTATCCCAATCGCATTCGTGTTCGTGGTGATCGCCGTAGGCTCCGGCTCCTGGTATTTTTACAACGCCCACGTTCTGAATGAATATCTGGATTCCAAGGCGCGCCGCGACATTCAAGCGGATTACGAACGCCAGTTTAAGCAATACGAAAATCTTCTTCAGCCCAAGGTCACTTCGGTTGATGCAACCATCAACATCTATCCCGAGCGCCGTTCGTTCGATGGCAGCGTTCGGATGACTTTGCAAAACAAAACCGGCCAGCCGATTCCGCAGATTCACATTACGGACGTGAAAGAGTCGATCACGAACCTGAAGTTTGACCGGCCATTCCATTTGGTCAGTTCAGCGCCGCATGACATTTATTCCATCTATGCCCTCGATCAACCGCTGGCGCCTGGCGAAACCGTCACCCTGACCTGCAACGTCGGCCACCAGACGCGCGGCTTTCGCGACGGCAACGAACTTCCTGAGTTCGCCTACAACGGCACCTTCTTCGATTCCGATTACACTCCCTACATCGGCTACCGCACCGACGAAGAGCTCGACGATCCTCGGCGTCGCCGCGAAGAACATCTTCCACTCCTCGAAGAAATGGCACACCGGGGCGATCCGGTGCATTCCGTGAACAATATTTTTCCGCGCGAAGCAGACTGGATCACCTATCACACCGTTGTTAGCACCACGCCCGATCAAATCGCGATTGCCCCCGGATACCTTCAGCGCGATTGGCAGGCCAACGGCCGACATTTCTACGAATACAGTATGGGTTCAACCCACATTCTGGAATTCTTCTCTTACATTTCAGCCCGATACCAGACTAAGAAACAGGCCTACCACGGACCCGGCGGAGACGTGTCGCTTGAGGTTTATTACGATCCCGCGCACCCGTACGACGTCGACGACATGCTGGCCAGCTCCCGCGCGGGCCTCGATTACTACCAGCCAGTTTTCAGTCCGTATCAATTCAGCCAGTACCGCATCTTCGAATTTCCTCGCTACCGCACCTTCGCGCAATCCTTCCCCAACACCATTCCGTACTCTGAGGCCATCGGCTTCATTGAGCGAGTGCTAAAGCCGACCGATATCGACTTTGCTTATTTCGCAACCGCTCACGAGCTCGGCCATCAATGGTGGGCGCACCAGCTCATCGGGGCCGACGTGGAAGGTTCCAACATGATGGCGGAGAGCCTCGCCGAATATTCCGCGCTTCAGGTAATGCAGCAAAAGTATGGCCGAGATCTAATGCACCGCTTTCTGCGTCACGAGCTAGACGGCTATTTGCGGGGCCGCGCCGGCGAATTCCGCCACGAGCCGCCTCTGGCGCTGGTGCAGCGCGAGCCTTACGTCTGGTATCAAAAAGGTGGCACGATCCTCTACACGCTGGCCGACTATATTGGCGAAGACAAATTCAACCTCGCGCTGCATAACTTCCTGATGCAATACCGCTACGCCAACGCCAACAATCAGGTCGATGCCACAGAAAAGAGCATGAACACCGCTGGTGCTTCCGCCCTCGACGGCCCCTACCCTGACACTCGCATGCTGGTCGATGCCATCCGCGCCCAAACTCCACCCGAACTCGAGTACATGGTCGATGATGGCTTCAACCGTATCGTTCTTTATGACAACAAGGCAGTCTCCGCAACCTCGGAGAAGACTCCGGACGGCAAATATAAAGTCACTCTAGAAGTTCAGGCGCGCAAAGTGCAGGCCGACGGCAACGGCGCCGAAAGCCCAATGCCTCTTGCCGACTACATCGAGATCGGAGTCTTCAGTGGGAAAAAAGATGAGGAAAAGCCGCTGTATCTAAAGAAAGAAAAACTCACCGAGGAACACCAAACCTTTGTGATCACGGTCAACGAGCAGCCGACTCTTGCCGGCATCGATCCCTACAACAAACTGATCGATCGCAATGCCGACGACAACATGATCGACGTCACAAAGCGCTAGTTTTGAGGCGTCGAGGTGGAGCGGGGCAGTACCCACACAGACCACTTCCGTCCCTGCAAATAGCTTGACCGCAGCCTGAGTCTCTCCTCGTCGAGTAAGTGTTCAGTTTCTATTGGCTGCCGGTTTCTCTTTGCGAATCGACCAAAATCCTTTCCTCGATCACATAGGGTTGCCGAGGGCGTGAGTTGAGGCGTATCCGTTTCTAACTTTAAGGTCACCGGTATGCCGTCACGCATTCGTGCGCGGCGGGCAGCGCGATACGGGCGTGCTATTCAAGACTGGTGTGATGCTGCCAGTGCGCGAAGCAGGAAACCCAGAAAGTTATCGTTCTCGATGTGTCACCCGATGGTCATCAGGGAGAAATCAAATCACGATTTTCACCGGTCGAGCAGACTGCTTTCGGGAAATTGGAGAGGCCCACGACCCGCTTCTGAATTACAATTGTCAGGCTTCTGCATACGCTGGTTGGTTGCAGCGGCAAAATGCGTCGCAACTACGAAAGGCCCAAAATGGCATTTTGCAATATGTGTGGTGCTCAGATTCCCGATGGCACAACTGTATGTACGGCTTGCAATGGACCGGTGGCACCTAGCAAGACCGGTTCCGGGCTCGCTGACAATGTGGCCGGAATGCTCGCGTACGTGACGTTCATTCCTGCAATCATCTTTCTGGTAACACCTCCCTACAATCAGAGCCGATTTATCCGTTTCCACTCGTTTCAAAGTATCTTTCTCTTTGTTGCAGTGGTCGCCATTCAGATTGTGCTCTCGTTTTTGACCATTGTGCCATTACTCATTTTCTTGACTGCGCCTTTGCACATGCTCGTTGCTTTGGGAGCACTGATTGTTTGGATTATTGTTTTGCTCAAAGCGAATCAAGGTCAAATGTATAAGCTGCCCGTAATTGGCGACTTGGCTGAGAAGCAAGCGGGGTAACGTCTTTTTTGCGCGGGCAGAAATCGTCTCCAGTAACTTGAGAATAAGTAGCTCTTCCTCCGAACGAAGTTTCACAAGTATCGAGCACTCCTCGACCTCGTGGCCTAGCAGTTAGTAAAGACGATGCTTTGATCGATCGTTTTGCGTTGGAAAGGCCGGTCTCGGTTATCGATCGAAAGTACGAACTGGGATGGCGCCCATAAACGAGCGCCCCCCATGCTAGTGCACCGGCGCCGGCTGAGGCGTGGTCTGCGGAGCCGCTGCCCCTGGATTTGAGAAGTTCACTTTTGGAACTTCACGTGATTCTGGCGAAGCTTCGAAGTAAGCTTCGTTCGGCTTGAATCCCGCGATTCCGGCGAAAAAGCTGTTAGGGAACTGCTGCACGTACGTGTTGTAGTCGCGCAGAGTATCGTTGTAGCGTTTACGTTCTACCGCAATGCGATTCTCCGTGCCAGCAAGTTCGTCCTGTAGACGCAAAAAATTCTCGTTGGACTTCAACTGGGGATAGTTTTCAACGACCAGAAGCAGACGCCCCAGCGCTCCATCGAGCTGCCCGTTGGCGGCTATCTTTTCTTGCGGAGTGCCTGCCGAAAGCAGGGCAGAACGCGCCTTCGCGATATCTCCGAACACCGTTACTTCCTGCTGCGCGTAGCCCTTCACCGTTTCTACCAGGTTTGGAATCAGGTCGGCGCGGCGTTGCAGCACAATGTCTACTTGCGACCAGGCTTCTTTGACTGCCTCGTTCTTGCTGATCAGCGTATTCTTCACACTTACGTACTGGCCAAAGGCAAACAGTACTATCAGCAATACGAGTGCGATGATGACGACCACCGCGATCAGTGCCTTGCTCATGAGAGTCTCCTGAAGAAACAGCGTCCGCTGACTTTACAGCGAGTTCGCCGTGCCCGAGTCCAGCATTTTATCAACTGTGGCGGTTACCTGCTCCAGCGCTGCCATATATCGCGAAAAAACATCCCCCACATTGAAGTTCTTTGGCTCGGACTTCCGCTCTCTCACATCCAGAACCTGCAGAATACCAGAGGCGTCGAACCCAATCTGTTTGGAGAGTGCCTGTACCGCCTCGCGCTTTTCCGCCGGCGCGTTGTGGCCCAGCGCGATAAGTGCGTGGCGGAAGAGTGTGGCAAATGACGATACCGATCGTAGCAGCAACTCCCAGAGTCGCGAGTCGTTGCCTGAGGCCAGAAGTAAATGCTGGCGTAGCAGCGCGAGCTTCTCCCGCATTTCGTATTCCACCTGGACGCGGTGCAAGTCAGCCGGAATCGACAAACCCTGAACAACATCTGTACCGTACAGAACCCGATGGTGCTGTTGCATGTCGATCAACTCGATCGTAAACACATCGACCGAGCGCTCGATCTCGTCGCGGGTCATGAACAGCGGCGGAGGCTGCTTCTGCTTATTCCACCATTTGACCACTGGAGCAAGCGCCTGCAGCGCAAAGAAAGAGCTGTCACGAATCACGCATAACAGATTCACATTCGAGAACTCAGGATGAAAATCTCCTGCAACCGCCGATCCGAACAGGATCACGCTCTCCAGGTTTGTTCCAGCTGCGGTCCTCAATCGGCCGACAAAGTCGTTAATCTTTTTCTCGGGAACCATTTGCGCCCTCGCTAACTACCAACTGCTGCTCGCTCCGCCGCCACCAGAACTACCACCGCCAAATCCCCCGAATCCGCCCCCGCCCCCGAATCCTCCGCCACCCCCACCCCGGTATCCACCACCGCCTCCAAACATCCCAGAAAAAAGCATCCAGAAAAGCAGGCTGCGAAGTGGAGTGAACAGAACTACCAGTACGATGACGATCAGCAGGATAATTCCTCCAGCCGATATTCCTTTGCCTGGTTGTTCCGTAGGTTCCGCATGAACCGGTACTGGTTGCGAGGTTATAAGTTGAACGCTTGCATCCTGGGCAATGACCTGCGCAACGCGTGAGGTAACCAGCAACAGCGCCTGACCATCGTTCCCGCTCCGCATAAGCGGAATGGCTTCGCGCTGAAATCCACCCACCTTACCATCGGGTAGAATCGGCTCCAGACCGTAGCCGACCTCAATGCGGGCACGATGGTCATCGATCGCATACAGGATCAGCACTCCGCGGTTCGTGGATTTGCTGCCGATCCCCCACTTTTGGAAGAGAGCGACGGCGTAGCTCTCAATATCAGCGCCATCGGTGGAGTGGATCGTCACTACCGCGATCTGGGCATGGGCCTTCTGGTCGATCTGCCGGCAGATGTCGTCAATTTGGGCAATAATGTTCTGATCTAGGACGTGTGCAAAGTCGTTGGCGTAGTCGGTGGCCTGGAGCTTGGCAACCGGTTCGGCTTGCGCCGCCAGGACCAGTAGTAGCAGAGCAGCCAGACCCAGGCACGATTTTGCGAGCGAATTCATGGAAGAAAAATTTTACAGGATACTTTCGCAACGCAACGGCGAGTTCGGGAAAAGCTCAGTCCAGCCCCTGCGACTCAGATCAGGAAATAACGATGTCGATCAGCCGATTACTTCTCTGGTCAACGTTTATCGTAGGATAAATTTACCTTGGCCTTGGTAGGGAGATCAAGGAAACCCAAACTGCTCACGTGAACTGATTTTTCAAAGAGGTTTAGGATGGAGCCGACGAGCGGACTTGAACCGCTGACCTGCCGATTACGAATCGGCTGCTCTACCAACTGAGCTACGTCGGCCTGTGATGGGCTGTCCCAGTTTACCAAATCGCGAGAAAGTGAATGCGGAACCATTGATAGTGATCCTTGCGCGACTACGCGGCGCGGGCGGCGACAAGGTTTTCGTATTCCTGCTGCGACTGCGCTGGCAGCAGCACCCACAGAGTATAAACTCCGACCGCGGTGCCGAACGGAATATTGAACAGGGATAAGAAGCCAAGAACCAGCGCGACCACGCGAGCCCAAGGTTCCCATTGCAACAAGCCCCAGCCTGCGAAAAATCCAAAGGCCGCTTTCACCAGGATAGAAATCGCGATCACATTTAATAGCGGGCGCAGAAATCCAGGCGCAGCGCTCGGAGCACCCAATTCATGCAAATGGCCGAACAACGTATTCGCCAGAATGTAGAGCACAACGCCGCCAATCGTATTCAAAGCCGATAACGCCAGCCACAAGATGCCCAGCATTTGCATGTGAGCCTGTACGCGGCCGGGACGAATCTGCATCGCCGTCACCGGAGCGGCGACTGACTTTCCGCATTGGCTGCAAAATGCCTGGCCGAGTTGTACCGCATTGCCGCACTTGTCGCAGAACATGGATTTCTTCCTCCGACCCACACGCGTTTTCAATTGCGCCGCACGTATTGCGCCCAGTAAAAGATACGCAAACGGAAGGTGATTGTTCAGTTTTCCGATTTATTTCGCGCGAACTCACAGCTTGATTCGCAGCAACGTGTGTCTATCCGCAAACGAAAAAGCCGCCCGGCAACAGGGCGGCCTTTTCTTTTCAAGGGAGAATAGTTCCAACGGAGCTTTAGAAATCCGTCAAAACTTTCTGGATAAAATCTTATGGGCCGAAAAAGGGGAGTGTCAAGGGATTTCTAAGCCTTAAACATCTTTAGAATCAATAGATTACGTCATCGATCAACAGTGCGCCAGATTGTTCCATTTTGAGACCAACTCGGCTTGAAGTGCTCTATCCCCCTAAATCTAAGGTACTTACCCAAAATTATCAGGGCTGGGGGCTGTTCCCCGACGCTTTGGTACCTGAACGTCCAACCGGGTCTGCCAAGTCGAGCGAAATGAACTCTTCTTCATCGGCATGGCCAAAAACCTTACCCGGAAAGTAACGTCGCAGCAGCACCCGCGCTCCGCCGAAGGCAACTCCTGCCGCCAACGAAATCGCACCGACAATGATGCAGAGAAGAATAACGTTCACCAGCAAATTCGCGACGTTATTCTTTTTATCGAAATACGTGTTCTCGTTCCAGGTCACGCTGGCTTCGTAATTTACGGCGCCCAAGAGCGTTTGCGCGGCGCTTTGCGATAGTGGTCCGGCTGCAATCGCCACAATGGGCCCAGTACGTTTGTCAAAGAATGGTCCGATGTCCTCAACGTTCTCGACCCCAGCTTGGGGCTGAGTGGCGTGATGCGCCGCATCGATTCTCCGTAAATGTTCCGCAGCCAGCGCGGGCGTGGGATATTCAACTAGCATCAACGTCGCATCACCGCCGGACGTCGAATACTGCCCAAGCACGACCTCCGGATTCGCGCCGAAGTCGATAAGAGCCGCAGGAAGGGGAGAGCCGATCGCAGCAGCGGCCAGCGGACCTTCCGCATATTTTTCCGTATTCGTCTGGTATCCGTGATGCGGCATATACGCGAGCAGGGGCGGCAGATTGCCGCTGTTCCCGGCAGGCCGCGGCAACACGCCTGCCAACTCCCGCAGGCTCGCCGCCGACATCGCCGACAGCTGGCTGAACACCGCATCCACGAGGAGGTGGCCACGATAAAACAGCACTCGCTTGTCCGCCTCAGCCGACGATCCTTGATCGCCGATCTCCTCAGGCGCCATCCCCGGCTGCAAATAGAACGTATATGCGCCGAAAGCTCCGGTCGCGTCGGAGAAGCGCGCCGCACGGATCTTCAACGTACGCCCGTCATCGCTTTTGTAGGTCGCGCCCTCGAAATCCGTGAAACTGTATTCCTTCAGAAGATCCGCATTGGTGGGGTCCGCAACATGCGCATCGGGGGTGGCTTGAGGCGCGCCATCCATCTGCCATCCGGCAAACTGCTTGGGCAGGATCGCAGGGGCGGAGGAGTCCGCTGGCGCTGATGCCGCCCAAACCCCACTTACGAGGCACACCATCGCTAAAAATATGAAAAAAGACTTGGAGGGAGCCGTGGATCTGTAGAGAGGCATGGATAACCACGTGTAATGAGCGTTGTTGACTGCCGCTTCTGTAATTAGACCACAGAGCGGAACAAAAAGTTTCAGTTGGGGCAATGCATTATGCTTAGCAGAATATCCTGGTGGGAAGATGGATTGCGGTACTACTGCGCGGAATCCTTCTCTGTCTTGCTGGCGATTTTTACTCCGCTCAATCCATTCACGTACTTCGCAATACCCCGATAGAGCGATTCCGCGATGCGTTCCCGATATTCGCTGGTGGCTAGACGGTGTTCGTCAGCAGGGTTGCTGACGAATGAAATCTCGGCCAGAATCGACGGCATATTTGCCCCGATGAGCACGATAAACGGAGCCTTCTTCACGCCGCGGTCACGAATCGCGGGACTCTTACTGGCCAATCCGCTGTGCAAGGATTGCTGCACGTCGCCGGCAAATTCCCGGGATTCTTCGATTTTTTCCTTTAGAGCAATCTTCTTCACCAAATCCTGCAATTCGAAAATCGATTTTTCCGAAACTGCATTTTCTCGTGCCGCAACCTCCAGAGCTTGCGGAGACGAGGTGAAATTCAGGTAATAGGTTTCAACCCCTCTAGCATCAGGATCGTGACTCGAATTTGCGTGAATGGAGACGAAAAGATCGGCTCGCGCCTGATTCGCGATTGCTGTGCGGGTCTCCAACGGTATGAAAGTGTCGTCGTTGCGGGTGTAGACCACCTCGGCGCCAAGCCGAGTTTCCAGGAGTTTTCCCAACCGTCGACTCACTTCAAGAACGAGATCCTTTTCCTCTAAGCCGTTCGGGCCGATCGTTCCGGTGTCGTGACCGCCATGACCCGGATCAATGACGATTTTGCCAATTTTCAATCCTAGCGCCCGGATCAACGAGCGGTCGCCAGTTGAAGTGGGCCTTGCCTCGCGAACCGTCAGGTTGGGCGCAGCCTCAGGTTTGTCCAGCGCCAGAACTCGGCCAGTATGCGCTGTGCGTTTCAAAGCTCGCGAGGAACCCGTGCTGTCGTCATCGTCGGCTTCGACAATAACCTTCTTTAGGGCTGCTGGTTCGCTTTTCCTGCTGGCGTTTACCATCCCCGCAACCGGCGAAGCCGCGTCATCTCGCCGCCCCACTGCGGATCGTTCGGCATTCAGGCCGGTTTCCACTGTGATCAGGCCACGATCGTCCGCTGACGAGTTATTGGCGCTTGCCAGGCCAGTCTCCGAGGAATTTTCAATCCTCAGCGCCGGGTCGTTCCTGACTTGGGCGCCATTGTTTTTGCCAGCTGTGCCGGGAGCAATTTTGTCGGGCAGATTTGCGCCGCGCATATCTCCGCCGTGGATGTCTCTGCCATGGATATCAATAATCAAACGATATGGGTTTGGCAGCATGAACGCATCATAATCCGAAAGATTATCCACCTCGAGGACCACTCGAGTACGTCCCGGTGCGAACTGCGAAACGCGAACCGTCTTCAGAAACCCATCACCCACATCAAAGCTCTTGCCGACCAGGGTCGAGGCCAGCTTGGTATCGCGCAGGTCGAAGAAGATGCGCGAAGGTGTCGCGATCCGGCGGGAGGAAAACTTTATATCGCCTTCCACATCGATGGCAACGCGGGTGTAATCCGGCGTAGACCAGTGCCGTATGCCGGTGACCCGTGCGAGCGCCTCAGTTGTAACGTCCTTTGCCACGCCATGATCTGAGGAATGCCCTTGCGATTTGGCGTTTTTCGCTTCGTCTTTGGCGATGACGACTTTGTTCGACGCTTGGTTCCCCGGAACGCTTGGGGCCTTTGTTTCCTGATCTATTTCCGCGATGGCTTCGCGCGCATCATCGGCCAGCCGATTCTCAGGATAGCGGCGCAGAAACTCCTCAAAGGCCAGGCGGGCAGCAGCGGAATTGTTCAGATCGTCTTTGTAGATCTCGCCGATTGTGAACAGTCCGTCAAAACGATATTTGCTGCCGGGGTATTCGCGGCGAAGAAATTTATACTGATTGATGGCTTTGTTGAGGATTTGATCATCGTCAAATCGACGCCCCATCTCAACCATGGTTTCAGCAACCGCGACCACGCTGGGATCGGCCTTGGTGGAGGCTGGAGCGCCCAGATACACCGCACGGTAAGCGTTTAAGACGCGCTGGTAGTCATGGCGCGTTCTCTCGGCAGCAGGCCTTCCATTCAGCGCTTCCCGTATCCGTTCCGCACTGGCGAAGTGCTCGCGAGCCCAAGCATCGGAATGATGGGCATGCCCGTTCGCCAGCGGAACAATTAGCACCAGCAACAAGGCGAGCACCAGCCCCGCTCTCATCCGACTACGCTCGCGCGATGGGCTGTTCAAAATAGCCAATGCCTGGGCTGTTGCAAGAATAAGAACAACTCAACTTGTACTCAATCCGTATTGCTGATGTAGAGGACGCCGCGTGCATCCCGCTCCATCTTCACCGGGTCGCGAGAATTGACGGGTTCATTAAAATGCAATCCGCTGTAGTAGAGATTCGTGATGCGACGGACATAATCCTGGGTCTCCGCATACCGCGGCACGCCGGAACTTCTCGCGACCGCACCGGCGCCCGCGTTGTAGGCGGCCAGAGTCAGCTTGATGTCGCCGTTATAACTTTGCAGGAGCTGCTTCAGGTGCCTCACCCCGGCGTCCACATTCTGCTCGGGATCGAATGGATTATTCACCTTGAGCTGCCGCGCCGTCGCGGGCATCAACTGCATTAATCCCATCGCCCCCTTGCGCGAAACGGCGTTTGGATTGAAGTTCGATTCCACTTTAACCACCGCGCGTACTAAGTTCGGATCCACATTGTGCCGTGCCGCCGCCAACTCGATCGCGCTGTCCACATCCCCAAACCTGGCTCTTGTCTGACCGATGTTAGCCAGCGAAGATTCAGCGCTGGGGAGCGGCCTGGTCTCGCCGCCCATATATTCGTTTACTTCCGCAGCCGCCGACCGCGCCGCCTTCATGGAGGCCGCGTTCGCGGCAGGTACCGGTTTCCAGCGATTTTCCTTCGAACTCCAGTATTTCAAAATCCGCTTTGGGGTTTCCGCAGCCTCTGTGTGACGGGCAGGCGCTGCCGTCGCGTCGTTCACGTAGATCGTGCGGCCGTGCTCGTCACTGGCTGTTATGGGAGCGGACGTTCTGCCGCCCTCATCGTCGCCGCGTAATTGAGGTGTGGAAAGAAAGGAGGTCGTCGCTGCCAGGCTGGCCATGAGTACGATTTGCAGGCGCTTTCGCATTACCGGGCTCGATCCTCGTGGCCAATTGTCGTTGCAACAAATCTTTGCAACAAAGATAACTGGCGAAGATCTCGGCGAAGGCAGACCTCACCCTCGCACCTGTTCCCGGAACCTGACGGAAAATCTTCAACCAGAGTGAGTCGATTATAGGCGTGGCGCAACGGCCTAACAATCTAACTTAAGGGAGTAGAACCACCAAAGTAATCGCGCTAACCACCTGAAAATAAACAATTAGAAGTTTCTTATCGAGCTTTCTCCAGAGCCAACCCAAAGCTATCCAGCGACAACGACCGCAACAGATTTCGGCGCATGCCGCGCTCGACGTCCGCCAATCGATCCGCCGCCATCGAGATCCACGCGAAATCCGCCGCTTCCGCCAGACGGTTTAACTCGCCATTTATATCGGTATTTTGAATCAGCTCGGGCGCGCCCGATCCCAGAAACATCAAATCCCGCAGCACGGAGTACAGCGAGCGCAAAAGCTGCTCTGTCTTCTCCCGGCCCTCGGCTCCAGGGCGGTACGATTCGGTAATCTTAAAAAGCTCCGTATGCTCCCCACCGCTCAACGCAGATTTTAGGATCGCAATCGCGCTGCCCCGGGCGGCCACATATGCATCCACATCGAAGGTTTGCGCCCGGCCCAGGGCGCCTTCGCACAATCGCGCCACCAGCGCCCGCTGTGCCGTTTTGCCCTCGGGACGATATTCCGCCAGATACTTCTCGATTTCCTCGCTCGACAGTGCACACAACGAAAAACTCATCGCCCGCGAGCGAATTGTCGGCAGCAACTCTCCAGGATTTTCCGAGAGCAGAAAGATGGTGGCAAAATCCGGCGGCTCTTCCAGAATCTTGAGCAGCGAATTCGCCGCCTCTTTCATAAACGCGGAGTCGGTAAAAATGTAAACCCGCTCACGGCCCTCTGACGGCCGGTAATAAATTGTCTCGATGACCCTCCGGACCTGATCTACTTTGATCATCATCTGCGGAGGATCGGGAGGAATAATCAGAACATCGGGATGCGTTTGTACAAACAGGCGCGTCTCTTTCTTGTCGGTCTCGCGCAGCCCTTCACGTGCCTCGACTGCCTCCGCAAATCGCGCATCCAGATCACTTGACTGCGCAATTCGCGTGCAATTCGCGCACCGCCCGCAGAAGTCAGGCAGCCCATCTGTCTCCGGGGGTGCCAAACAGTTCAGCGCCTGGGTCAGCATCAGCGCCAGCGTATACTTTCCCGCCCCGCGTGCTCCCGAGAGTATCACTGCATGCGGAAACCTTTCCCGCGCCAGCATATCCCTCAAGCGCCGGACAGTATCCGCATTGCCATGAAAATCAGAGAAACTCATTCCTGCGCTTTACCCCAACTCATTTTATAGCCGAAACGAATGAAGAGGAATGCTTATGACGTTATCGTGAAGGGCCTTTCCACCTGATGCGGATCATCCGAGCAGCCGCAAATTCTTGTGCCAAGAATATGCTGAGCAGCCGAAATCCTAGATTACTGGGTCGTGTGCCAAAACCGTGACTTGCATACAACCCCTGAAATTTGAGAGAGTTATGGAGGTTGCCAATGTGAACCGGGCTTAATACCCGGAAAACGTGGCTTCCTTAACCTACATCGTGGAGCTAAGAAGCACATGACGAAAGCCGACTTGATCGATGAAGTCTCTCGTTTGGCGGAACTCACGCGCAAAGACAGCGAAGTGATCGTGGAAACCATCTTTGACAGCGTGGTGCGTTCTCTGCGTGCGGGTGACAAAATCGAGATCCGCGGCTTTGGCAGTTTCCGCACGCGTCAACGCAAACCGCGCACCGGCCGCAATCCCAAGACGGGTGAAAAGGTTGAAGTGCCCGCCAAGAAAATCCCTTTCTTCAAGCCCAGTAAGGAATTGAAGGACTTGGTGAACGAGGGTATCGCCGCTACAACATCTGAGCCCGGACCACCGGCACCGGCTGCGCCCACAGTTTAGCGCGGGACGTCGAAGAAATTCCCGAATCGATTTCTTTTCAATCGCGAACCCCAACTGCGGCCATCATTCGTCCCGTTTTCCCTTTCTCGGCTCGATAGGAAAACAGGATATCCGTGCGGCAGTTCGTGCACAATGGCCCAACCTCGATACTCTTTGCCGGCACTCCGACCGCCAGCAACTGTTGGCGGTTGGCCTCTACCAAATCGAGGTAAATTTTTCTGGGGAGCTCGCTATGGCCAGGCGCCCTCGCCGTCAGGAATAGCATCGGATACTTTTCTCTTACCGGGTCGGACTCTTCCACCACCCGGAACAGCTTCGTCGCGTACGCAAACTGTGACTGGAACTGATCGCGGACTCCCTGCCCCACTTCATAGCAACAGCCGTGTATCCCGGGGCCAATCGCCGCTTTCAGATCCTCCGCACGGCTGTCGAACCGGCACCGCATCTCGCCGACTCCCTTTTCTACGATACGTTTCACGGTCCCCCTCCATCCGGCGTGAAACACGCCTACAGCGCGCCGTTTAGGATCCACAAGAATTATGGGCAGGCAATCGGCGGTCTGAATCGCAAGCAACAATCCCGGAGTGTCTGTCACAAGGCCGTCTCCCACCAAATTTGTTTCTGGTGTCGAATCGATGTGGTGAATGATGTCGGAATGAACTTGGCGCAATGTGGCTAATGGGAATGGATCGAGCTTTTTCCCCTGGGCTGTGGAAACGAGCTCCCGAACGAACACACCCCGATTGCGCGTCACAGCTGTTTTGGAATCTTCCTGGGTGAATCCTAGATTCAAGGAAGGTTTGCCGTATGTCCGCGAAAATCCGCCTTGGCGAGTTGAAAATCCGTGAATCAGCCAGGGAAACCGGCTGAAAACTGAGGCACGAAGGACGGAAACTCTTTGTTGAATAGAAACATTAATCGGCACCCGACAATGTTACCCGAAGTCCGCTCGTGAACCGGAGCCACGTCAAAGTTCTATTAGCTATCTAATACGTAGAATGCAAATCTACGAAAATATAGTCTACGAAAATATAGAATCGGCCGTCGATGTCTTTTCAGCAGTATTTCCCTGCGCTTCCTCGTTCTGCTCTCGGCGATCGTCAAGTGGAACCGAGGCAAACAGAATCGTTCCTGCATCTGTTGAGGCAATCGTGAAATCGCCCCCAAGTTCTTTGATTCTCTTGCGCATACCGGCCAGTCCAAGTCCAGATCCTGCGCCGGTACGGTGAAAACGATCCATAACTGGCCGCGGAATTACATGGCCGAAATCCTTGATTTCGAGAGTCGCTTGATTCGGCAAGCGATGAAATGTGACTTGCACATTCGGACTTCCGGAGTGTCGGTGCGTGTTGGTTAGACCCACCTGAAGTGCGCGGAACAGCGCGATCTCTACGACTTGAGGCATCCGGACCGCTTTCGAATCCTTGGTCCCAAGTGTAAGTGCTCCTATCGTTTCTGTCGCCTTGTCTCCCAGAGTGGTAAAGATTCATGCGCACCTTCGCTCCCAAACTTCGCTCCCCGCATTGCTCCGGCACCATTCAGTCCGTTATAGTTCAAGAATCATGTTCGGAGACTTCACGGCTACGGATCGCTGGACGAAGAAACCGGTTCACTGCGTTTACCAGGCTCTGATCGTCGCCATCGCCACGCGTCACGCTGATGCAGTCGACGTCAAATTTCTCGTTGATGGACGAACCGTCTGGGTGGCCCTGCCGCATCCCGCCTGGGTGGAATACAAGAAGCGCACCGGGAGATCCATCACCGATTCGCTTGCCGTGGAAATTGCCGGACATTATTTGCGATCGGCACTCGAGGCTGGGGAAGGATTAGGCCGCGACATGTACTCGCTCACAACTGAGCAAACCTTGGAACATCTTGAGGCCGCCGTATCCGCCATGCAGTCGCCAGGTCCCATCGTCCATTGATTTGATTATTCTTTTTTATTCCTTTTCCCTATTCCGTAACATTGCATCTATATGAGCGCAATCGACTTCGGAGTCGTCTGTTCGATTCCGCAACCGGCTTTGTGATCCCTGTACTTGGCAGGCTCTCGTCTTTGAGGCACAATACGTCCTTTGCCTTTTGTGCCGTTATCGAGGAGATCTGATGGCTACCACTATGCACGTCAGCGATGTAGCGGAGTTGTTGAGCGACGGTCGAACTCATTTCAATCTTTCTCCCGCTCTGCTCGTTGAACACTCCATTCGTCGCAATGAGGCCAAGCTTGCCGCTAACGGTTCGCTCGTCGGTTATACCAACCGGACCGGACGGTCACCCAAGGACAAGTTTATCGTCAAAGATGCCATCACTGCGAACACCGTAGCCTGGGGTCCGGTCAATGCCCCTATGGAAGTGGATAAGTTCGATGCTCTCTATGAACGGGTCATGGAACATCTTCGCGGCCGAGAGTTGTTCGTTCAGGATCTTTACTGCGGTGCCGATCCCGACTACCGTCTGCCTGTGCGCATCGTGAACGAGTATGCGTGGCACAATCTGTTCGTTCGACAGTTGTTTCTAAGGCCTTCGGCCCAGGAACTGAAGTCCCATCACCCAGAGTTCACCGTAATTGCAGCTCCAGAGTT
>PLUJ01000004.1 GCA_003165455.1 Acidobacteriaceae bacterium
TTGTGGCCGGGGCAGGGGACGATTAACTGGAAAGAAGCGATGCAACTTCTGCGCTCGGCGCCGCAAACCCCGCCACTGATGCTGGAATTGGCGGAGGATGAGAAGCTAAATCCACTGCAGAAGCTGGAAGAGACGTTCGAGAAGCTCGAAGGAATTGAGTAAAGGGAGTTGGCTCATCGGNNGGTACTTTGTAATTGAGTAATTTGAATTGCGGCATTGTGCCGCAGTTTCTAAATTATCAATCACCAAATTACTAAAATACGACATATTTATGTCTTCTGTAACGACAATTGCTGAAATTGGGAAGCACGACGGGCAGACGGTAACTCTGCGTGGTTGGCTTTATAACTTGCGCGAAAGCGGGAAGTTATTATTTCCGCAATTTCGGGACGGGTCAGGCGTAATTCAGGGAGTGGTGCCGAAGAATGCGGTTACGCCGGAAGTCTTCGAAGCGATCAAAACGCTGACGCAGGAATCTAGCGTGATCGTGGAGGGAAAGGTTCGCGCGGACAAGCGAGCGCCGGGGGGCTACGAACTGGATGTGTTGAATGTGCAGGTGGTGCAGCGAGTATCGGAATCGGACCCGTATCCGATCACCCCGAAGGAACACGGCACTGAGTTTTTGATGGAGCACCGGCATTTATGGGTACGGTCGCAGCGGCAGGCGTCGATTCTTCGCGTGCGGGCGGAGATCATTAAAGCGGTTCGGGACTTTTTTGATGAGCGCGGATTTACGTTGACCGATCCGCCCATTCTGACTCCGGCGGCCTGCGAAGGCACGAGCACTCTTTTCCCTGTCGATTATTTTGAGGAGCAGGCTTATCTCACACAGTCGGGCCAGCTCTATATTGAAGCGACTGCAATGGCGCTCGGCAAAGTGTATTCGTTTGGGCCGACGTTTCNNTATTTCGACGAGCAGGCGTACCTAACGCAGTCGGGGCAGCTTTACATCGAAGCCACAGCCATGGCGCTGGGCAAAGTGTATTCGTTCGGCCCAACGTTTCGCGCGGAGAAATCGAAAACACGACGGCACCTGACAGAGTTCTGGATGGTCGAGCCGGAGGTGGCGTATGCGGAGCTCGACGATCTGATGGATCTGGCCGAAGGGTTGATCAGTTTTGTGGTGAAACGCTGCGTGGAGCGGCGACGCGCGGACTTGCAGGCGATTGGGCGCGACATTGCCAAGCTGGAGAAGATTGAAGCGCCATTTCCGCGAATCAGCTATGACGACGCGGTGATGAATCTACAGGAAGGTTTTTCAAAGGGTGCGCTTGAAACGAAGTTCGAGTGGGGCGGAGATTTGGGCTCGCCGGACGAAACGTATCTGTCCGCGCAATTCGACAAGCCGGTGATGGTGCATCGTTACCCGGCGAAGGTAAAAGCTTTCTACATGGAGCCGGACCCGCAACGGCCGGAGTTGGCTTTATGCGTGGATGTTCTAGCGCCCGAAGGCTACGGTGAAATCATTGGAGGCTCGCAACGTATGGCCTCGCATGAACTGTTGCTGCAGCGCATTCATGAACATGGATTGCCGGAAGAAGCGTTCAAGTGGTATCTGGACTTGCGAAAGTATGGAAGCGTGCCGCACGGCGGTTTTGGAATGGGGATTGAACGTGCGGTGGCATGGATTTGCGGGCTTGAGCATGTGCGCGAGACGATTCCTTTCCCCAGGATGTTGAACCGGTTGTACCCTTAACGGCAATTGAGTGATTTGTGGTTGGGTGATTAAAGAAGAGCTTCCCATCCAGGGTTACTCAATCGCTAGATCGCATAATTTTGAAATCGCAAAATTCTGAAAGCTCTTATGACAATTGCAAACTCCACCAACATTACTCCTAAGAAGATTCGCGTGATCGGGGTGCCGCTCGATCTGGGTCAGTCGCGGCGAGGCGTGGATATGGGCCCCTCGGCCGTTCGAGTGGCGGGGTTGGAGGCGCGGCTTGAGGCGCTAGGGCACGAAGTGGAGGATGGCGGCAATGTTGCGGTTGCCATTCCAGAACAGAAGAAAGAAGGCGATACTCACGCGAAGTATTTGAAAGAGATTACGGCTACCTGTACGAAGCATGCCGAGTTAGTACTGAAGACACTGGAGGCCGGCAAGATCCCGCTGGCGTTGGGTGGAGATCATTCGATGGCGGCGGGTACGGTGTCCGGCGTGGCGGAATTTTACCGGCGGCAAAACCAAAGGATCGGCCTGATCTGGATTGACGCGCACACGGACATTAATACTCCGGATTCTTCGCCGAGCGGCAACGTACATGGGATGCCGCTGGCGGCGCTGATGGGACTGGGGCCGACGGAGCTGTGCAACATTTACGATTTTTGTCCAAAGGTGAAGCCGGAGAACTGTGTGCTGGTAGGCGTACGCGATATCGACTCGATCGAAAAAGAAAACGTACGGCGTGCCGGGATTGGCGTGTTCACGATGCGCGACATCGATGAACGCGGCATGCGTACGGTGATGGAAGAGGCTCTGCGGATGGCTGGGCGCGGGACCGCGGGCTATCACATTTCGCTCGACATGGATTGGATCGATCCGGAGGATGCGCCGGGGGTGGGCACTCCGGTGCGCGGAGGAGCGACTTATCGTGAAGCTCACCTGGCGATGGAGATCATCGCGGATCACGGGCGTATGTTGAGTTTTGAAATCGTAGAAGTGAATCCGGTGATCGACGAACATAACCGGACGGCGGACCTGGCGGTAGAGTTGGCGCTCTCGGCGTTTGGAAAAAAGATCCTGTAACGATTATGAAAAAGCTTCGAGTGGGAATTCTGTTTGGAGGACGTAGCGGGGAGCATGAAGTATCGCTGCTCTCGGCGTCGTCGGTTCTGCAGGCGATTGATAAAGAAAGATATGAAGTAGTTCCGATTGGCATCACGAAAGAGGGCCGCTGGGTGACCGCCGGAGATGCGGAGAATTTGCTGCAAGGCAAATTGATGAAGGAGGCGCGGCAGTTGCGCGCGGGCGATCCGGAGATGACGCAGCCGGCGGCGGTGCTGGCGCGAGGCGAGGCAGTGGTGGTGCCGCCGGAGCCGGTGCATCGCGAGGGCGGGCTGATCCCGTTTCAAACCCAGGCACCGTTGGTGCGACGAGCCAGCGATCGTGCAATCAATGTGGATGTGATTTTTCCGGTGCTGCATGGAACGTTCGGCGAGGATGGGACGATTCAGGGGCTGCTGGAACTGGCTGACATCGCATATGTGGGTTCTGGTGTGCTGGGGTCGGCCGCGGGCATGGATAAGGACGTGATGAAGTCTTTGCTCATCGCCGCGGGAATACCGATTGTGAAGCACTTGACGATTCTGCGCAGCGCGTGGGAAAAAGATTCGAAGAAGATGCAGAAGTTGGTGGAGAGCAAGCTGCGGTATCCAGTTTTCGTGAAGCCGGCGAATTTGGGATCGTCGGTTGGAATCAGCAAGGCGCACGACAGAAAAGAGCTTGGCCCCGCGATTGAAGAAGCGGCGAAATTCGACCGCAAGATTGTGATTGAGCAAGGGGTGGGTGGAAGAAAAAATAAAGCGCGTGAAATCGAATGCTCGGTGTTGGGGAATGACGAGCCGATGGCGTCGGTCCCTGGCGAAATTGTCCCGGTGAAAGAGTTTTACGATTACAACGCCAAGTATCTGGAGGAAGGGTCGGAATTGATTATTCCGGCCAAGCTGACGAAGGCGGAAATCAAGAAGGTGCAAGAGCTGGCGGTGCGCTGCTTCAAAGCGGTGGATTGTTCCGGGCTGGCGCGGGTGGACTTCTTAATGGATCCCCTGACACGAAAGATCTTTTTGAATGAGATTAATACGATGCCGGGATTCACTGCGATCAGTATGTATCCCAAGCTGTGGGCGGCGTCTGGGCTAGGGTATGCGGAGCTTATCGATCGGTTGATTCAGTTCGGAGTGGAGAGGCACGCGGACAAGAAACGAAATCAGTACACCCGTTAGAGCGCAGGCTCCGGCTGGATTGAAAGTGAAGACGGTAGCGGAAGTTTCGGCGCGATGCAAGGAAGCCAAGTCCTCACCACCGAGATCACAAAGCAATCTCGCAGGGGTTAGAGCTGGGGCGATTCGGCGAAACATCATTGCCAGTTTGCGGTAATAATATAGTTGACTGACTACTGGCCGGGGTTGGATTCCTGTGGCTCTAGTACAGTGGAAAATTCCCTCAGGAACGAGGCCAACTCTTTAAATGCTTGGTGGGCAATATTTATGGGATTATCCTCGTCCTTGCTCCATATATAAGCCAGCGAGCAAGCTGGATCATCCTGACAGAATCCTGCTATGGCGCATTGCATTCTTAGCTTTGCCTTTTTGTTATCACTCCACCCGCCAGACCGACCATTGCAAGCCTCAAATTTCTTGACGCAGTCAATAAGCTCAGGATGATCGGCGGAGACAGCTTTAATAAAAAGGTCTTCCAGGGTTCCGGTTTGACCCTTACCTGGCACTAGGAACACCCCACTAGCCTTAGTCTTTCTTTCGACAGAGAATGCTTCTTTTGGTGCCGTGAAAGGCTTCACATAGCCCTCGCAAACTTTCCTAAATGAATCCTTCGCATCTAGATCAGCATCTCGCACTACGGCAATTCCCTCTACGGTTTCCCGTTCGCAAAGCAATCCAACCATAATCGGAATACCGCTATCTCCGTCTGCCGCTTCTACCCGAGCTTGCTGGGGAAAGGTCACATCGCAGTTCGTTATTCCTAGTCTGTTAAGAAGGACACAAATAAATCTTGCATCTCGATATCCCTCGCAGACGATTACCAAGGGACTAACAGGTTCAAATTTGTCTCGCGTCTTAGGTTTTTCATCGCACTTCAAAGTCTTGCTCCAAGGCGGATTCCAAATAGTCACCCGAGAGGGCGCGAATGTTACACCCGCCGTCAGTTCGCGTAGCCCTAAGAAGACAAAAATCGTCCTCGTGGCCCTTTACTATGGGCAGCATGGCGTTTAAGCACTCCCCGCTGTGGGTGCTTATGAACAATTGGACTTTAAAATCACAAGCCAAGGCGTATATAGAAGCCCAGATGGAAGGCAGCAGCGTATGATGAAATCCGTTCTCGACTTCGTCTATTAAAACTAAACCCCCGGCGAAGTATGCCAAGCCGAGACAAATTCCGAGCAGGCGATTGATGCCGTCCGAAAGCAGAGCTACAGGCATTTTTATGCATTTCCCTCCTCTGTTAAAGTCGGCGAATAGCATTGGAACCCCAGCGTGATAGAGGATTGAAATATCCTTGATGTATGGGAACTCCTTGGGGATCGCGGCCTTAATCTTGTCCATGCCGCCCTTTTTTTCAACCTCTGAGAATCTGCGAGCGTTTTCCTCGGGAAGCTCTCCGCCTGATGGCGTGAACCAAATCGCCGGAAAGAAACTTATGGTCGTAGATTCTGCCTGTAACCCAGTCTGAGTGAGTTTCGGTCTTGAGATTACTTCCGGATACCCCTGTCGTTTCCATTTGAATTCGATCTGAGGCATCGCGTTGTTTTGAAGCAGACTTCCACTCGAAAGCGGGATTTGCTTGCTGAACGGGAGTTCTTGAGTAGCCAAAGAGTCTACGTACTCAATCGCAAGAGTCCTGCTGTCTGCGTTGGGGTTGCCTTCCACCTTTATGTAGACTCTCTTTTCTTGATTGAAGTCGTAGAATAAATCCTCCCAAAGGGCGCGATACGAGTGAGAATCAATGCTAGGAATGACCAATTGATTTCCCATTCGACGAATCGCTCTAAGCTGAAAAGTAGCATTGGATGCAGTTGAACTTGACGAAAGAAATAGCGATTCCAGAAAAGCACTTTTCCCGCTGGAATTTTTCCCGACAAGGAGATTAATCTTCTTGAGTCCGGCAACATCCATTTTTTGAAAGCATCGGAAATTGTGTAGGGTAACGTTCTCGATCATAATTTTTTCGCTATTCTCGCTTGCGGGAGCATCGACACGCTCTTGACTTTTCTCGCACAACACGGCATCCTTCCTTCTAGGTGAAGGAACAGATGCCGACTCGCCCCAAGGCTCCCGCAAAGAATCCCACGGGTAATTTCGGCCAATTCACAGATTTTATGCGGAGACTTGTAGCCGTTCCGCATTCGGAAATCAAGGCCCAACTAGACGCGGAGAAACAAGCGAAGCAGCGACAGAAGAAACGGTCTTCCTCCTCCCGCGCTTCCCACGCCAAAGATTAGAACGGCGTTTCATCCACCTTGCCAGTCACCTCCGCAAAGGTTAACCGCTTCCCCGCGATCTGCGATAAGGCTAAAGTGAATCTCTCAGCGTCAGACAGTTTACGCCCATTTTCGTCTTTCCGGTTGTTGTAGCGAAACATTTGTTCATCAAGGTAGCGGTGCAAGTGGAACGGCTCCACGGCAACGTAAGTCCCGTTCAATCCGCGCTTAAGCAGCGACCAAAAGTTCTCAAGGCCGTTGGTGTGTACGCGGCCATTAACGTACCGTTCAACGTGGTTAACGAACTCGTGAGTGTATTCCTTCGGGAGCGCACGATAAACCTTCGCTTCGTCGGTATAGATTTTCGAGCCCGGCGCAACCTGATCCAGAACCGCAGTCTGCAAGGCTTCCCGATTTACCTTAGGCACCACAGTGGCGCGGACCTTGCGCTGTTCACGATCCAGCACGCCCCACACGGCAGTCTTGTTAACTAGAGCCGCATCTCCCATAGAAGTTTCCCGAGCGACCTTGAATTGCGCCCTACGCTTCGCGCTCATGTTCTTTGCCTTGCCGCCGACAAAGGTTTCATCTGATTCAACTTCGCTGCCGGGACCGCCCATTTTATGAAACGATCCGCTCTGTACCGCCAAGCGAATACGATGCATCATAAACCATGCCGATTTCTGGGTGACACCCAGAGCGCGGCCAATCTCGTAAGACGAGATGCCATTGCGGGAGTTTACTAGCAGCCAAGTTGCTGGCAACCACTTTTCCAGCGGGATAGGCGAATCCTCATAGACGGTTCCAATCTTGAGCGAGAACTTTTGCTTGGGGTGCTTCTCGTAGCAGCGATAGAGCCGCGCCTTTTCGAGATAGGTTAGCTTCTCAGAACCGCAGTAGGGGCAGCGCACCTTGCCGTCTGACCAGCGCACGGCGATCATAAACTGGCGGCAGTTCTCGTAGTCTGAGAAGAACTGAATGGCTTGTTGGAGGGTCTGTGGGCCTTTCATGCACCCAAGTTAGCAGAATAATGTTAGTCAGTCAAGTATATTATTACCCAGTTTGCTCTTGACGAGCGGTAGCGGGCTGTGTAGCCTTATAAGAACAAGTTTGCTCTTTATTTTCGGAGCAGACCTGAATTTCATGCAGAGTGGC
>PLUJ01000165.1 GCA_003165455.1 Acidobacteriaceae bacterium
GCACGGCCGACACGCGGGCGCTGATCGAGGGAACAGCCGGCTTCTGGTACCGGTTCTACACCGGTCCAAAGGGAAGATTCCAATTCGGCACACAGTATTCCTACGTGACCCGCCAGACTTGGTCTGGTATTGGTGCTGCCGGAACTGGTGCGCCTGGAGTTTCTCCTGAAGGCCTGGACGGAATGGTCTTTACGTCATTCCGTTATTACCTGCCATAAGGCAAGCGGCTTCGAAACCACGGCGCATCGTGGAGCGATCTTCCGCTCGACGATGCGCCGAGGTCTTCTAACTTAGTTTGCAATTCGAATCGGCGTGGTTTCGCCTTCTATTCGGCCACGATACCGACCCCTGCCGGAATGCTTTATACTGGAATTGTCGTTTCCCGGATGGGATCGAACGTGAAAGCCAACGGTCCCCAATCAATAACAAAATCGCTGCAACAATAATTTTTCGTTTATGGCTCGCCTCTCGCTGCAGAATCCCGAGTACTACCTCAACCGCGACACTTCCTGGCTTGCATTCAACGGGCGTGTGCTCGAAGAAGCCGAAGATACAGGGAATCCGCTGTTGGAGCGATTGAAGTTCCTCGCGATTTCCGCCAGCAACCTGGACGAATTTTTCGAGATCCGCGTGGCCTCCATGATGCAGCAGATCGAGGATGGCTATAACGAGGCTGGGCCCGACGGTCTGACTTTATTTGAAAAACGCGACATTCTAGCGCAATCGACCCACCGTTTCGTGGAAGACCAGTACGACTGCTGGAACGAACTGCGCCCGGCTATGGCAGAGCAGGGAATTCGCGTGCTCGCCATGGACGAATTGGGAGCCGAGGCGCGGCGGTTTGTGGATGAATATTGCGAAAAAGAACTGGATCCGCTGCTAACGCCCGTGACCGTAGATCCGGCGCATCCGTTTCCGCGTGTAATTAATAAAGCGTTGTGTTTGGGACTGCTACTACGGCGGCGGCGGCGCTCCGCTCTTACTTATACGGGCGTGATCTCGGTTCCGCGTAGCCTTCCGCGCTTGGTGAGGCTTCCCTCCGAGAACACGACCGATTTCATCTTCCTCGCCGACTTGGTCGCGCATCATGCGGAAAAGATGTACCGCGGCTATGACATTGTGGCGGCAGCTCCCTTTCGTGTGACTCGCAACAGCAATCTGTATTTGCAAGAAGAAGAAGCACGGAGCCTTCTCGAATCCGTGCGGGCGGAATTACACAATCGACGCAAAGGCGATGCTGTGCGCATGGAAATCGAAGCGGATGCCGATCCGGAGATTATCGAGCGCTTGCGCACAGTCTTCGAACTGGATCCCTGGCAGGTGTTCCCGGTGAACGGTCCGGTGAACCTTTCGCGCTTGTTTAATATTTACGATGAGACGGCGCGTCCGGATTTGAAGTACCGCGCTTTTGCGCCGCGCGAGTTGCGACTCACCGCGAAGTCGCAGAATTTTTTTGAAGAACTCCGCCGCCATGACGTCCTGCTCCACCATCCCTTTGACTCCTACGATGCGGTGCTGTCGTTTATCGAATCGGCTGCGGAAGACGACAATGTTCTGTCCATCAAGCAAACGCTGTACCGCACCAACGAGCATTCGCTGATCGTTCCTTCGCTCATCGATGCCGCATCGCGAAAAGAAGTCACCGCCGTCGTGGAGTTGAAAGCGCGCTTTGACGAGGCCCACAATATTCGCTGGGCGCGCGACATGGAAGACGCGGGAGTGCAGGTCTTCCACGGTTTGGTTGGGCTGAAGACCCATTGCAAACTCTCGCTGTTGGTACGCCGCGATGCCGACGGAGTGCGTAGCTATGCTCACATAGGAACCGGCAACTACAACGCAACCACCGCGCGAATCTATACCGACCTCAGTCTCTTTACGGCAAATCCAGAGGTCACGCGGGCGGTTCACGATGTTTTCAGTTTTCTGACCGCGTATGCGGAGAATCCGAGCTACGAACCGTTGCTGGTGGCGCCTCTTGATCTCGCCGAGAAAGTTACAGCGTTAATCGACCGGGAAGCCGAGCATGCGCGCCACGGTGGCACAGGCCGCATTATTGCCAAGATGAACGCTTTGCTCGACAAAAACGTCATTCAGGCGCTTTATCGGGCTTCCCAGGCTGGCGTGGAAATTGATTTGATTGTCCGTGGTATTTGCGCGTTGCGTCCCGGTGTACGAGGTCTCAGCGACCGCATCAAAGTCCGCAGCATTGTGGGCCGATTCCTGGAGCACAGCCGGATTTACTATTTCGGCAATAGCGGCGAGGAAGAGATTTACATTGGCAGCGCGGATTGGATGCCGCGTAATCTGTATGAGCGCGTGGAAGTCCTGGTGCCGCTACGAGACGAACTCCTGCGCGAGCGAGTCCGGCGCGAGATCCTCGATGCCTACCTGGCGGATAACCGCAAAGCTCGCATTTTATTGCGCGATGCAACTTACATTCGAGCGTGGCAACCGGTTCATGGCAAGCGAAATCGCAAACCGCCAACAGGCACAGCCGCTTTCAGCGCACAGGATTTCTTGATCAGCGTGGCCGAAGGCAAGCAAGCTGGTTTGGCTCCGGCGCCTAGCGCGGCAAAGAAACATAGAGCGGCAGTTGGAAGGGAACGATAATTCTTAATGATCATTTATTTCTTGCGTCACGCCAGCGCCGGGGAACATCTGCTGAATCCGAAAAAAGACGAAAAGCGCGCTCTCGATAAAGAAGGCATTGAGCAGTGCGGCTATGTGGGGCGGGCTCTGGCAGCGCTGGAGGTGCAAGTGGACGCGCTCATCTCCAGCCCACTGAAGCGCTCCACACAAACCGCTTCATTGGTGGGCAATGAGATGGGATACGAAGGGAAGCTGCAAATCGACGCTGGATTAAAGCCGGCCGCAACCGTAGCAGACTTCCGTCGCTTGCTGGAAAAATATTCGCGTCAGGAGTCGATCATGGTCGTCGGTCACAATCCCAACCTGAGCCAGTTTTTGGGTGCGGTGATCAGCGAGGCGGAGTGCGAAGCTTCTGTCGACTTAAAAAAGGGTGCCGTGGCCAGAGTCGATATGCGCCGCAACTCCGGCACGCTACAGTGGTGCCTCACTCCCAAAGCTTTGCGAACGCTTTACACCGTCGCGGTCGAAAGTTCGCGGCCAAAAACTTCGCGAAAGTAGGGCGCATCTTTTTCAATCGCCCATAGTTCTAAATCCACTCCCATGCGGCGGCGAGGTATCAGCGTCAGGTGGACGCCGGCCCCACGATGCGTGACTCGCACCTTTTGAACGGCGCGGCTGCGCCCAAGGTTTAAGGCGCGAGCCAGACGTAATAACATGATTGCCTTTTGTACTCCGGGGCGCTCCCCCGGATCGAGCGCTTTCATCGGTGGTTCGTCCAACGTAGGGCGGGATTTTCCTAAATAGCGCGCAATCGCCGCTATTAACCTCCGCTGCTGGGACGTATAACCGAGGATTTCGGAATTGGAGATGATGTAATACGTGTGCCGGTGATGACCGTTGCGATTGATATAATCCCCAACTTCATAAAGCATGGCGGCAGCGGCCAGCCATTCGCGAAATTCCGGCGGCAGGCCATGTACCGGCCGCAATGCCGTAAACAGAAGCATCGCCGACTCGCGGACATCGAGTGCATGTTTCATGTCCACACCGTAATGTTCCACCGCCGTGGCGATCGATTCCCAGCGTTCCGATTCAATTTGCTTTCCCGAGCGCGTGGTGCCGTCGGATTCGGCGGCCATCTGCGCCAGCAAACCGTCGCGCAGCCCAAGCGGAGAATAGCGAAATCCTTTGAGATGGCAGCGGTCAAGCAATTCGTGATAGACCATCGCGCCGGCGATCACAATTTCCGCCCGGCGGAGGCCGATTCCCTCGATTTTCCTGCGGCCGTCGACTGGCAGCCGAGCCAAACGCTGAGCCAGCCGCGACATCTCCGCGCGAGTGACGACGAGCTGGCGGCGGCCGTTCTTTCGCATATGACTGGCGGCGGCTGCCAGCGCATCTGCCGTTCCAGAGGTCGCAATTACATTCTTTACTTTGGCCGCCACGATTCGGGGCGCGATGCGATTCACCTCGCGAGTAATGAATCCCTGAAGCCGTTTGAGTTCGCCCTTGCGTGGCGGATCGTGGCGCAGAAATTCGTTGGTAAGGCGGACCGCCCCGATCGGAAGACTCACGGTCTCGCGTATGTGTGCGCGTGCCGAGACGGTCAACTCACAACTGCCACCGCCAAGATCCATCATTAACATCGGCGAACTATCCGTGCGGAGATTGGAAACCAGGCCAAGGTGAATCAGTCGGGCCTCTTCGAGGCCGGAGATAATCTACACCGTCCAGCCCGTCGCGGACCGTACCCACTCGAGGAACGCCTGCGAATTACGGGCATCGCGAAGGGCGCTTGTGGCAACTACTCGCACCGATTCGGTTACAACTTGCTGCGTAGCACGATGGAAGCGGCGCAACACTTTCACCGTCTCCGCCATCGACTCCGGAGACAGGAAACCGGAACGAAAAACACCTTCCCCCAAGCGGGTCACTTCGCGATCTTCATGAATGGGTCGCAGGTGTCCGCGAGTAAGCCGCGCGATCTTCAGCCTCACGGAATTGGAACCGATATCGACGGCAGCGAACGTGGGCATGGAAGATCACAGTTTACACGCGGAGCCAGGCAGGGTCACGGCGGATTGCAGGGTCGACGCAGAATTGAGGACCACTGATTAAATGGAATATTTCGGAAAGGACATTGCCCGCCGTAGTGGACAGACAAAAGCGCAGAACTCAGTCGCGGTCAATTCTGCTCAGTTTATAATTCCGTTCTCTCCTAAGCTTCTTGTGACCGTCCGAAGGAGGAAAGCATGGGTGGTCACACCTTCCCAGAGATACCCTGTACGGTTTGCGGAAAGCCACTCGATCTTACGGTCGATGTGCATGCCGACGAAAAAGGCCAAGCTGTTCATGAGGATTGCTACGTCAACCGAATGCTTGTAGGGCAATGGTTCAATTCTGGGATCACCTTGTAAAGTCCCCGGAGTGAGCCCAAAGCGCTAATCAGACACTAGCTCCCTCGCGGTAGTGTCCTAACCCTGCGTTGATTGTGTTTTTGGGCTGAACAGCGCCGGAGTGTTTCCGTCCGAGTCTTGGAATGTGTAGACTGTTCGTAGGAGACTGACATGGAAGCCGCCCGATTTATAGCTATATTTGTGGCCATATTTGTCGCTATATTCTGTGTATTTATCAGTGCCTTTGATCCAAGCGGAGAACGAGGAAAAGCTGCGCGGGATAAGCGTATTGCTGAGCATAAGATGGCGGCAAGACTCCTAAGACTTAACATCTGAGCGTTCCTGAAGCTCTTCCCAATGGCTAAAGATCGTCCGGTATCCTTGCGGAGCGAGATCGAAGAACTCAGGGAAGAGGCTGCCGCGCTAGCGGACAGAACCAAGAGAACCGCCCGACAGGCAGAAGTCTTGGCTGACCGAATCAAACACCTTGAAGGCCAACTAGCCAAAGAGAAATACTAGCAACGCACTTTTCAGACACTACCCTCCCCGCGGTAGTGTCTTAAACACTGTGTTGCTGCTCTTGTGATTGGTCGGAGGATTGCGTCGGCCACGGCTCCCCATCGTTCAACTTCTGCCGGAAAATCTGTCCCCACCAGGAATCACGGAGGTTATGTCCAAAGTCATCGACGGTCGGCCCGATCCGAAGCACATCAGCACATCGTTTGTCGAAAGACAGAACTTGACCATGCGAACGGCGATGCGCCGCTTTACGCGCCTTACGAATGGGTTCAGCAAAAAGCTGTCGCACCTGAAAGCCGCTGTAGCTTTGCACTTCGCGTATTACAATTTTTGCCGTGTTCATTCGTCCCTGCACGTTACACCCGCTATGGAAGCGGGGATTACCGATCACGTTTGGACTGTTGCTGAGCTTCTTTCAGCGGCCTAGAAAGAGAGGTACTCGATGAGCGACCTGTGAAGGACATGACGCTACAACTGCTGTCAGCGTTTGAGAGAATTCACTTTGAGCGAAGCATCTTAGAGACTCTAGTGCGTGCCGCGCGTGTTCCTGGCTGGGAAAAGAGATATAGGGAACTCTTGGAAGATGCCCCGCTCCGGGCAAAGAATCACGCTCTATTTGCGCCAGTCTACGAGCGATTGCAACACGCAGCGAACGCGGAGGAGGTGCTGCTAGAATTCCTAAAAGCTCTGCCCACGCAAGGACGACCGAACTAAGCTCGTTACGGGTCAGTGAATCGTTGGGTGCTTGGGGACGCTCTCCATCATTCCATTGACCAGTTTTTCGAAGCGGCGTTGATTCTCCGTCAAGCGCAGGTACTCCTTCAGATCGTCCAGCACCGCGTGCCACTGCTCGTCTGACAGGCGAGAATACCTTCGGTTGGAGTTCTCCAGTTGGGCCTCCTGGCGTTCCGCTTCGGCTTTCGCGCCCGCCTCGCTCAGCGCTTTCATTCCGTTTTCCATGATCTTGTCGAAAGAGCCCTGATGATCGTCGCTCATGGTGCGATTCTATACCGCTCGATCTTGGATTCGTCGGCAACATGCTATTTCAGACAGTACCCTCCCCGCCTTTTAACACGTTATTAACACGACTCTGTTAATTTGAAGGCGAATGGCCAAACTCGCCCGACGTCGGCCTGATATGCCTTCTCTGCGACCTGTCGAAGCTGGCAAGATGGTGGCGCCGACCGCTGGGGGCGACCCCAAGCCCCAATCTCGCGAGAGCGGGCGCGGCGAGTGGGGCGATTCCATCTTCCAATTTGCCATGCTTCTGTGCGGCCTCGCGGTGCTGGCTACGCTCGCATTAATTGTCTACGAATTGGTTCTTCGCTCCGGTCCATCGTGGCACGCTTTCGGCTTCAAATTTTTCTTGGGCCGCGATTGGGATCCAGTGAGCGTAGCTTTCGGCGCGTTGCCGTTCATCTACGGCACTTTAGTGTCCTCATTCCTGGCCTTGATTATCGCGGTCCCGCTTTCCATCGGTGTGGCCGTGTTTACTACGGAAATGTGCCCGAAGGTGCTGCGGGGGCCTCTATCGTTCTTTGTGGAGCTGTTGGCCGCCATTCCCAGCGTGGTTTACGGCTTGTGGGCTATCTTTGTTCTGGTGCCGATTCTTAGCAACTACGTCGAACCATTCCTTGGCAATACGCTTGGTTGGACCGGCTTGTTCACGGGGGCGCCATATGGCATCGGGATGCTGGCCGCCGGAATTATCCTGGCCATCATGATTATCCCCATCATCTCCTCCATCACCCGGGAAGTGTTGATGGTGGTGCCGCGGCATCAGCGGGAGGCTGCTCTCGCTCTGGGGGCTACCCGATGGGAGATGATTCGGGTCGCGGTGCTGCGCAACGCGCGCGCCGGAATCATGGGAGGGATTATCTTAGGACTCGGCCGCGCTTTGGGAGAAACCATGGCGGTCACCATGGTGATTGGAAATCGGCCAGAGATCGCAAAGTCATTATTCGCCCCCGGTTACACCATGGCGAGCGTACTGGCGAATGAGTTTAGCGAAGCGACGGGGGATGTTTATCTCTCCGCACTGATCGAGATCGGATTGGCGCTCTTCCTGGTCACAATTGTGGTCAATGCGTTAGCGCGATTGTTGGTCTGGACCGTCACTCGCGGGCAGCCTTCGAGGGCCAATGCCTGATACTGGAAAATCCGCCACAATCACCACCGTGCCGCCGATTTCCTTGCGTCGCCGCGTCACCGACCACGCGATGACTGCTGTGGCCGTTCTGACGGTCATCGTAGTCCTGGTGCCGTTATTCGCGATCTTCGCCTATCTTCTTTATCGCGGCATGGGATCGATCAACTGGGCGTTCCTCACGCAGACTCCAAAACCAGTTGGAGAGCCCGGTGGCGGCATGGCGAATGCCATTGTGGGTTCGGCATTCATCCTGGCCCTGGCGAGCCTTATCGGCGTGCCCATTGGAGTGGGCGCGGGCATCTACGTTGCGGAGTTCGGCCGCAACCGCTTCGGCGACACCATTCGATTTACCGCGGATGTACTGAACGGGGTGCCTTCGATTGTGATCGGCATTGTCGCATACGCCATTGTCGTTCTTTACCAACGGCATTTCTCGGCGCTGGCCGGCGGTGTCGCGCTTGCCATCATGATGATTCCGACGATTACGCGCACCACTGAAGATATGCTTTTGCTGGTGCCGCAGTCGTTGCGCGAGGCCGCATACGGTTTGGGTATACCGCGTTGGCGAACGACGCTTTCCATCGTGCTTCGCGCCGCTACCTCTGGAGTGATCACTGGAATTATGCTGGCGTTCGCCCGCGTCGCCGGCGAGACCGCTCCGCTGCTGTTTACTGCATTCGGAAATCAATTCTGGAATCTCAAAGCCAATCAGCCAACCGCAGCTTTACCGCTGCAAATTTTCAATTACGCCATTTCGCCATATGACGAATGGCATCGTCAGGCATGGGCCGGGGCTCTTGTACTGATCGTTCTAATCGTCTCCGCCGTGGCGGCCGTACGCTTCGCAGTGCGCCGCGGCACATTCGGAGCGGCTTAAAATGGGCGTTGGCATCAAAGTTGAAAATCTAAACGCCTGGTACGGTAAGACACAGGCACTATTCGACATTCAGCTAAATATTGCCGCCAACCACGCCACGGCGCTGATCGGACCTTCGGGTTGCGGAAAATCCACCTTCATCCGCTGTTTGAATCGCATGCACGAAACCATTCCCGAGGCGCGGGTTTCGGGAACGGTCCGCATCGGTGAGATCGACGCATACAATGGCACTTCCGCCACGCAATTGCGCAGGCGTGTTGGCATGGTCTTTCAAAAAGCGAATCCATTCCCCACGATGTCGATCTACGACAATGTGGCCTCGGGCTTGAAGTTGAACGGCTTCCGGGATCGTCGTAAACTTGACGAAATTGTGGAACAGTCGCTGGAGGCTTCCGCGCTATGGACCGAAGTTAAAGATCAGATCCATAAGAAGTCGGGGGCCAGCCTTTCGGGTGGCCAGCAGCAGCG
>PLUJ01000333.1:0-417 GCA_003165455.1 Acidobacteriaceae bacterium
CGGACAATAAACATCAACTCATACGTACGATTCATTTTTCCATCTCCAAATCTCGGCCACGAATTGATCGCGAATCGATCGGAATCTTGTTCAATCTTTTCATCCGACTATCTGGATTCCTGAAACTCGCGCAAATCCGTGGCTAATCTTTCTTTCGTTCTCTTAATTTCTCTAGANNAAGCGGTTCATCGCCGCCGCCGCACCTTCCTGCAAAATGCACTTCACCGCTTCTTGCGCCAGATCGAGCACGCTATCCATCACGGCAAGATCCGCTTTCCGCATTGGCGCCAGCAAATAGCGCTGGCCATCTTCAAACTTGTGGTCGGGAGCCACGCCAATCCGGATCCGCAAAAAATCCTGCGTATCCAAGGCACCAATAATCGACTCGATGCCGTTATGCCCCGCCGAACTTCGCCG
>PLUJ01000333.1:559-3189 GCA_003165455.1 Acidobacteriaceae bacterium
ATCCACCGCCAGAAATCCAATGTTATGCGGCGAGAACTGATACTCGATACCTGGATTGCCAAGACCAACGATCAGTTTCACGCCGTCATCCCAAACCACCCAGCACCAAAGCCTCTGGCAACGGCTAGCTCGGCTGTCCCGCGAAAAATTACGAGCCGTGCTGGAGCGATGATTATTTCTTCTCCTTCTTCTCGNNTCTTGCCCTTCTTGATGACTTCCGGCTCGCTTGGCGTCGCGCCCGCTTCCGCAGCCACCGCCTCCGGCGTAGCCACCACTTCTTCCTTGACGCTGGTCACGTGTGCCACCGGCAGGTTCGCGTCGGTAATGAATTTCAATTTCTCGTTATGCGGAAGATCCGCCACGCGCAGCACTTTGCCGAACGTTAGTTCACTCACGTCCACATCGATGTGGCTCGGAATATCTCCCGGCAAGCATTCGATTTCCACTTCACGCAGCATCTGCTCGAGAATTCCGCCTTCGGTCTTCACCCCTGCCGGCACTCCCTGCAGTTCGATCGGAACGCTTACTCGCAAAGCCTTGTCCATGGCAATGCGCTGCAAATCGATGTGCAGCAAATGACCCTTGATGGGCTCATACTGCCAGTCGACGATCATCGCCTTGGTCCGACTGCCGTTTCCATCGTTCATCGCCAAATCAAAAATCGTATTGTGCCCGGTATCGGAGTGCAAAATCCGCAGAACATGCCGCGGGTCAACGCTCACAGGCTGCGCATCTTTACCGGCTCCATAAACCACGGCTGGAATCCTACCCTCGCGCCGAACTCGCCGCGCCTGATTCTTCGTCCCGGCTTCTCGCAGACTCGCTTCCAAAACATTTTGTTCCAATGTGCTCGCCATAATTTCTTTTCCTGTCTATGTCTGAATAAATAACCTGGTCTAAATAACCTGATCTAGATAAATAACTTGCTGACTGAAGTTTCTTCGTGAATGGACTGAATCGCGCGTCCAATCAATCCCGCAATCGAAAGCACACGAATCTTCGGTTCCATCTGCGCCTCAGCGGTGAGTGGGATGGTGTTCGTCACCACCACCTCGCGAATCACCGAATTTCTGATATTGCTCACTGCCGCCCCGGAAAGCACCGGATGCGACGAGCACGCATAGACCTCCGTCGCCCCATTCTCCATCAACGCCGTTGCCGTCTTCACCAGCGTCCCAGCCGTATCGATCAAATCATCGATAATCAGACAGGTTCGCCCATCGACGTCGCCGATCACGTGCATCACCTCGGCCACGTTCATCTCCACTCGGCGCTTATCGACGATCGCCAGGGCCGCATCCACTTTCTTGGCAAAAAACCGGGCCCGCTCCACGCCGCCCGCGTCGGGCGATACCACTGTCAGGTTCGGCAAGCTCAACTTCTTGAAATGATCCACCAACACCGGCGAAGCGAACAGATGGTCTACCGGGATGTTGAAAAATCCCTGCAACTGCGGCGTATGCAAATCTACAATCACCGCCCGATGCGCCCCAACGGTAGTCAACAAATCGGCCACCAGCTTGGCTGAGATCGGCACCCGCGGCTTATCTTTCCGGTCCTGCCGCGCATATCCGAAATACGGAATCACCGCCGTGATGCGCCGCGCCGACGCGCGCTTGAACGCATCAATCATCAACAGCAATTCCATCAAGTGCTCGTCCACCGGCCGGCACGTGGGCTGCATTACGAATACATCGCAGCCACGAACATTTTCCTGGATCTGCACATACGCTTCGCCATCGGCGAAGCGCGTCAACAGCGCCTGTCCGCGCTGCATGCCAAGAAAGTGGCAAACTTCATCCGCCAGCGCGGCATTGGCCGTGCCGCTAAAAATCTTGAACTTCTCATCCACCCGCGTGCGCGGCCTGCGTTCCGGCTTTTCCTCGGAGGCGGGTGGGGGCGTGGGCGGAGCCTGCTTCTCAGCTTTTCCCGTTTTTTCCGGCGGCGTCACCAAAGTAGCCATAATTAGCTCTTAGCCTTTAGCTCTTAGCCAAACCTTGCGCTCTCTGAGTTTCAAGCTAAGAGCTAAAGGCTAAGAGCTAAAAGCTGAGTCCTGGCTGGGCCGCTAGGATTCGAACCTAGACAAAGTGCTCCAAAGGCACTTGACCTACCATTAGTCGACGGCCCAGTGAACCTGTTGCTGATTGTCCAATTGCGGATTGTTGATTGAGCCCAAAAACGGGCTCGCCTAGATTCTCAATCAACAATCAAAAATCAACAATCAAAACTTTTCGTCGACCACCACTCACCCAGCGAGAGCCGCCTCGGCTGGAGCGCGGCGCGGCAAAGCAAAGCACAATCCAACGAACTGCAACGCTCAGCCCGCAACCATCCGCTTCCAGTAAGCCCGCCGCGGCAACGTCGCCGTCGCCAGCGCGGTCCACCCTTGTTTTCGGAGCTTGGCGGTCGCCAGCACTGCAGCTTCTCGCGAGGCAAACAGCCCATACAGCGCCGACCCGGAGCCCGACAACGACGCATATCTAGCGCCCGCGCGCAAAAGCGCACGCTTCCCATCACTCAGCTCGGGATATTCAGGAAAGACGACTTTTTCGAAGTCGTTTTCAATCCCGGCCCGGACAAGCTCGAGAAGCGGATTCTCGGCCCGGCCCCTTCTAAAAGGAGCACCGGAG
>PLUJ01000214.1:0-3311 GCA_003165455.1 Acidobacteriaceae bacterium
CATTGCCGCCGGTCCCATTGTGGCTGCTCTGGCTGGAGGGGGGGTTGGCGGGGCAGTCGGTGGAATCGCTGGAGCCTTGATCGGAATGGGAATTCCGGAGTACGAAGCAAAGCGCTACGAAGGCCGGATCAAGGAAGGCGGGATTCTGCTATCGGTTCATTGTGATAGTTCGGACTGGACTGCAAAAGCGAAAGCAATCCTAGAGCGTACGGGAGCACAAGATGTGGCCTCGGCGGGCGAAGCGGCAGCCGATTGGCAGAAGAGTGACAAACCATTGCCCAGGGCTAGCTAGCACATGATTTATATTCGAGTGCGCTCCGGCTCCGGGGCGCAGTATTTTCTTGTCCTTCCTACCCTGAGAATCGCCCGGGCTTAGCGGTAGGAGAAGCTATAGACTGTTACCGTGTGATACCGTTCGCCAGGCTTTAATTCCGTCGTGGGGAAAGATGGTTGATTTGGCGAGTCCGGAAAGTGCTGGGTTTCAAGACATAATGCGGAACGGTACTCATCCGGTTTTCCGCCTTTGCCTTTCACGGTGCCGTTCAAAAAATTACCCGTATAAAACTGAATTCCCGGCTGATCGGTAAACACTTTTAATATCCGGCCACTTGAGGGTTCGTATACCTCCGCGACTTCCGCTAATTTTCCGCCGTTATCGAGCACCCAATTGTGATCGTAGCCGTGGCCGAGTTGAAGCTGTTCGTTATCGGCGTTAATGCGTGCTCCTACGGCGGTCGATTTACGAAAATCAAACGGCGTCCCCTCTACTGACTTTAGCTCCCCGGTGGGAATGAGATTCGCGTTGACCGGTGTGAAGCGCGAAGCGTCGATAGTAACTTCATTCTTCAATATGTCTCCGCCGCCCGCAAGATTGAAGTAGGAATGATTCGTTAGATTAAGCACCGTGTCTTTATCGGTTTCCGCCGAGTATTCAATTCGCAAATCACCTTTCACCAAGGTGTACCGAACTGTGGTCGCAAGGTTTCCTGGGAATCCCGTTTCCCCATCTTTGGCCAGATAGCTTAATTCCACACCATTCGGCACAGCCTTCGCTTTCCATACAACATTGTTGAAACCATGGGTCCCGCTATGGAGCGTGTTGTCGCCGTTATTCTTGGGCAAAGAATATTTTTGCCCGTCGAGCGTGAAGCTGGCGTTCGCGATTCGATTGGCATATCTTCCAATGATGGCGCCGAAGTATGCGTTGGAAGGCCCATTGAAATTCGCCACATATCCGTTAAGATCATCGAAACCGAGCACGACGTCCGCGGGCTTGCCGGTGCGATCCGGGGCCTTCAGGGAAACGACAATCCCTCCGTAGGTGGTGATTTGTGCTTCAAATGGGCCGTCGGTCAGCGTGTAGATTTCAACAGAAGTTCCATCCGGCATCTTTCCAAACGGTTGGCTTGTCACTTTTGTCTTAGCCTCCCCGGCCAGGCTTGCGGCCGCCAACAACAAAAAGCCGATCGCAGTTTTACCCAGTAGAATCTTCGCCGTCATCGATCCCTCGTTCGTCTTGCGCTAAGAACCAGCAAGGACACGACAGCATCTTACTATTTTTTGGCAAACAATCCCGGATTTCGGTGCCACTACACAGCTAGCGCAAGAACCACACGAACGCTCCACCCAGCAGTGCTGTCCCGAGTGAGAGCCATGCGACGTAATCACCCGGATGTCCGCAGTGAGGTTTTCTTAAAATAGAGGGCTGTCTGGATGTCATGCCGGATGAACAATCGTTTATCGTNNCTCGACCGGGGTCCCCGCCACTGTAGCGTCAAGCAGGCTGGAATACTGCCCTGCGCCCTTGTTCACCCCGGCGGATCAACGTTCACGTTGAAATCGGTAGCTTCCGCGCTGTTGCCGGGCCATTTTCTCAACAACCTTCAGGAACGCCCCGGCCGCATGTGACAGGGTGGCTGATCTACGGTAGATGATCCGTAATTCGCGATGGAGCCGCAATTCGCGTACTGGAATCCGCACCAAATCGCCATTTGCCACTTCACGGTCCACGCTGAGATAAGGCAACAGCGCAACTCCATTCCCCATGGCGACGAAACGTTTGATCGCCTCCAAAGTCGGGAGTTCCATATCCATATGCAGCTGAGTCTTGTGCATCCGAAAAGCTTCGATCACCTTCTCGCGATATGGAGACGCAACGTTGTGCGCGACAAAAGACTCGGTTCCCAGTTGACGGATGCTGACCTGGGTCGACCCTGCAAGTGGGTGATTGGCTGGAACCACGAAGATTAATTCATCACGGTACACGACGATGGAACACAGTTGGCTCTCGGCCGGATCATAAGTAAGGATCCCCAGTTCGGAATTGTGCCGCATGACTTCATCAGGCATTTGACTGCCCAACGAACGATTTACCGTGATCCTGATCATCGGGTGCAGTCGACGGAATTCTGCAAGTACGGGCAGCAAGTAGAGCGCGGTGAATTCATTTGCCGCAATCGCGAGCTTTCCCTTCTTCACTTCTTTCAATTCGAGAAGCGCTTCGCGCGCATCGCTGCGCAGGTTCAGCATTCTCTCAGCGTAGGACTGAAGGGTTCGGCCTGAGTCTGTTAATCGCCCATCCCGCGAGGAGCGGTCAAACAAAGGTTCGCCCAACTCGTCCTCCAGTTTTCGTATTGTTTGGCTGACGGCCGATTGAGTGCGATAAAGTTTTTCCGCAGCTCGCGAGAAGCGACCTTCCTTGGCCACGGCTAGAAAAACTTCGAGTTGAGATAGGTCCATGCGTCCGTTCCGACTCGCAGCTTCTATAGCTGTCGGAGTCTATCAATATTTCTAATACTACGATAAGAATTATAACCTTTCCTTATGGGCCTTGACCCGATAGGCTTGATTTTCCCGACATTTGAGGAGGTTTTCGGCCATGGTAAAGTCGCACATTACAGTTTTCGACACAACGTTGCGAGATGGCGAGCAGTCCCCCGGTTGCAGCATGAATTTGTCCGAAAAGCTGCGAATGGCGCACCGATTGGATGAGCTAGGGGTCGATGTTATTGAAGCGGGTTTTCCGATCGCATCTGAGGGCGATTTTGCAGCGGTGAAAGCCGTAGCCAAGGAAATCCGCAGACCCATGGTTGCCGGATTGGCGAGAGCGTCCAAGACCGACGTTCAGCGCGCCTCGGCGGCACTGGAGGGGGCGGCGCGTCCCAGAATTCATGTTTTTCTGGCGACGTCAGATATTCACCTCAAGCACAAGCTTCGTATCTCACGCGAACAATGTTTGGCACAAGCGGCTGAGGCAGTTGGCATCGCCAAAAGCCTCTGCGACGATGTCGAATTTTCTCCCGAAGATGCCA
>PLUJ01000214.1:3354-6236 GCA_003165455.1 Acidobacteriaceae bacterium
AGCGCGCATTGCCACAACGATCTTGGACTTGCCGTAGCGAATTCTCTGGCGGCGATCGGCGCCGGAGCCCGTCAGGTGGAGTGCACGATTAATGGTATAGGCGAACGGGCGGGCAACGCCTCTCTTGAAGAAGTGATCATGGCCATGCGTGTACGTCCGGATTTGCTCCCCTATGAAACCAACATTCGGACTGAACAAATTTTCCCCGCCAGCCAGATGTTAAGTGAAATTACTGGCGTTGGGGTTCAGCCGAATAAGGCGATCATCGGGCGTAATGCATTCGCGCACGAAGCTGGTATTCATCAGGACGGAATGTTAAAGAATCCTCTGACGTACGAGATCATGACACCTCAGTCGGTGGGAGTTCCAGATTCTACGCTCGTTCTAGGCAAGCACTCCGGCCGCCACGCACTTGCCCAACGCTGCGAACAACTTGGGTATCAATTCGACCGGCAGCAACTGGACCTCGTATATCGGTTTTTTGTACGACTCGCCGACCAGATCAAGAAAATCGAGGATCATCATCTTCTAGAGATAATCTCGCGAGTAAAGGTCATTCTTAAATCCGAATTCGCATCCGCGGAGAATACATTTGCGCTCAGCACGTCGGCGCCCGGCGAGTCGGCAAGGAGTGGACGAGTTTATCCGGAGACAGCTATCTCTCACCAGCAACCGAAGGGCTTTCCATTTGCGGTGGACCCGTTCATCCCTCCGATGGATAATCGTGCGTCCCAGGGTTTCGATCCTGATGAATATTTGTGGGGTGTATGATCCGGAAATAACGAGAATCTAGACGCATGCAGCTGAACATCACTGTTTTACCGGGGGACGGAATTGGTCCGGAAGTGACCAGCGAGGCCCTACGGGTGCTTAACGCTGTAGCCGGCAAATTCGAGCATCAGGTTCGGGTGAACCAGAAATTGATCGGCGGTTCGGCGGTAGTACGCACCGGCAACCCGCTGCCGGATGATACTGTCCAGACTTGCTTATCGTCCAACGCCGTTTTGCTGGGAGCTGTCGGGGACCCATCCTTCGATCGCCTGCCTGTCGATCTGCGCCCCGAACGAGGGTTGCTGCGGTTGCGGCAAGCGCTCGGCGCGTTTGCGAATCTGCGGCCCGCAACTTGCTTCGCTCCGCTTTTGCAAAGTTCACCTCTTCGTGAAGAAATCATCCGCGGCACCGATATTCTCATCGTCCGCGAGCTTTTGGGCGGCCTCTATTTCGGCGAACCCCGGTCCACGAGCGGCTCTGCGCCGAATCGTAGCGCAATCGATACCATGCATTATCGAGAGCCCGATATTGAACGAATTGCAACTGTCGCGTTCAAGCTAGCGCAGGCCCGCAGTCGACGCGTGACCTCAGTCGACAAAGCCAATGTGCTCGATTGCTCTCGCCTTTGGCGCGATGTAGTAACTCGCATCGGTAAGCACTACCCGGATATAGAACTGCATCACATGTACGTGGATTCCGCAGCCATGGCGCTGGTGTCACGGCCTTCGCAGTTCGATGTGCTACTCACGGAAAACATGTTTGGCGATATTCTTTCGGATCAGGCGGGCGCGGTAGTTGGCTCGATCGGAATTTTGCCTTCCGCTAGTCTCGGAGGGCCGGTCGGTTTATATGAACCGGTTCATGGCTCGGCTCCAGATATTGCCGGAAAAGGCACGGCCAATCCTATTGGTGCGATTCTTTCCATTGCAATGATGTTCCGACATTCGTTTGAACTAGAGGAAGAGGCGGTCACCGTCGAGTCCGCGGTGCTCGCCGTGTTGAACAAAGGTTATCGCACAGAAGATATCTCCACTGTAGGACGGTTTCCTATTCAGTGCGCCGAGATGGGACGAAGAATTGCGGAGTCGATCAGCCACGCAGAAATAAGAACGGGACAGCTAACTTGAGCTTCTGATGACTGAAAAACGCACTCTATTAAACAAGATTTGGGACGAACACGTCGTGTGCACTCCCGAGGGTCGCCTGCCTCTTCTTTACATCGACCTGCACCTTGTGCATGAAGTTACATCGCCACAGGCTTTCGAGGGACTACGAGCGGCGAACCGGCGCGTGCGCCGGCCAGAGCGCACTGTAGCCACCGTCGATCACAACATTCCGACCGAGCCGCGGGGAACTCCGATCACCGATCTTATTGCTGCGAAGCAGATTGCGGCGCTGCAGGCAAACTGCAAAGAATTCGGCGTGCGGCTCTTCGACATGGACTCTCCCGACCAGGGGATCGTGCACGTGATTGGGCCGGAGTTGGCGCTGACGCAGCCCGGGATGACGATTGTGTGCGGCGACAGCCACACCAGCACGCACGGCGCGTTCGGGGCGCTGGCCTTTGGCATCGGAACGTCAGAAGTGGAGCACGTTCTGGCGACGCAGTGCCTGGCCCAGCAGACGCCGAAGACGATGAAGATCGACGTGCGCGGGCGGCTGGCGGAGGGAGTGACTGCAAAAGATCTGGCGCTGGGAATCATCGGGCAGATCGGCACCGACGGCGCGACCGGGCACGTGATCGAATACGCGGGCGAAGCGGTGCGCGGGCTCTCCATGGAAGGCCGCATGACGCTGTGCAATATGAGCATCGAGGCCGGGGCGCGGGCTGGCATGGTTGCGCCGGATGAAAAAACGTTCGCGTACGTGAAGGGAAAGCGATTTGCCCCGCGTGATGGTGAATGGGGAATGGCAGTCGAATATTGGCGCGGCTTGCCGACAGATGAAGGCGCGCGGTTCGATAAAGTGGTGGAGATGGACGCCGCGCAGTTGTGTCCGTTCGTGACCTGGGGCACGAATCCGGGGATGGTGGCGCCGGTGACGGGGCGCGTGCCGGAGGTCGGCAGCCTGAAGGAATCCGACCAGCGGGCGACTGAACTGGCTTTGCAGTA
>PLUJ01000161.1:0-12389 GCA_003165455.1 Acidobacteriaceae bacterium
CGAACCGGCGCGTGACGTTTCCCTGCAAATGAATTGCAAGCGCGTTGTAGCTCGAGCGATTGTCGGTGCGGAAGACGGTGAAGTTGGGAACGTTATTGCGCTGGTCGGTGACGTCCTGCGGGTAGAGCGGCGAAAAGAGCGTGAATCCGGCCTGATATTGATAGCGCCGGTAGGCATGGTTGCCCTCTTCGTGGGTGTAATCGGCGGCGAGAGTCCAGTGGGCGTTGAACGCGTGCTCGAAGCCAGCCGTCGCGTGAAGGGCGTACGGCGTCTTGTAATGCGGGTCAATGATAGCGCCGGAGCCGGCAACGTTACCGATCGGGCCGACGGCGGCCGCGGGCGGCAAACATCCTGAACCGACAAGGGTCACACCGGAGAGCGTGCACGGGCCGATGGGTTGATTCACGGCTTGAAATGCGGTGACCCATCCGTTCTGGGCGAGGTCGTTATAGAAAAGGCCAAAGCCAGCGCGGATCACGGTCTTCGACGAACGTCCGGGAGAATACGCGATTCCCAGGCGCGGACCGACTTGGCCGCGATAATCATGCGGCACACCGCTCACAAGTGGAATTTGCAGCGCGGCGAGAGTACGCAACGCGGGATTGACCGCCTGGCTTTGACCGGAACCGGTAAACAATCCGAATGTTGTGTCATACCGCAGACCGTAATTCACGACGAGCCGCGAAGTGACCCGCCAGGAATCCTCGGCGTAGACGCCTAGGCGTTGCACATTCTGAGAGAAGCTGCCGTTGCCTGCGGGTGTGATGGCGCTTCCGGCGGCGTAATCGGCGGTGAACTGAGGGAGATTGCCGAGATAGAAAGTGGGATCTTCGGGTAAGGTGACGAAANNGATATTTCTCCTGATTGCGCAGGATTGGAAACGCAGTGATGGGCGTGACGAACTGATTGTCGCCGAAGGTTTCGAGGCCTGAAATGGTGCTCGAAGTTGCCGTGAACGGAAACGACAGCGCGAATCCCAAGTTCGAATTGCGTCCTTCGGTGAGGTGCAATCCGCTGGCATCGAAGACGAACGAGCCGAGCCACGTGGGGCTGAAAGTGGTCTGATTGCTGAGGACGAGATTCATGTAATTGTTGTGCGAGGTGGCGCCGGTTGATGGCAGCGCAGCCTGCTGCACGAGGGCATTGTGCGTCGTGTAGTTGTCCACCGCGGCGCGCAAGAACCATTGCGAGCGCGAAGATTGCGACCAGTCGAATCGCGTGGTGCCCAGATAATCGCGGAACGGCACGGGGATGTTGCTGGGAACCGCGATGGAGCTCACGCCCGGAATCACGCCGTCAGAGGCCAACTGCGCCAGTGCCTGAAATTGAGTCAAGCTGGCCGCGCTGTACGCGATGCTTGCATCTTCGTGAACGGCTTCGATCGAAGCGAAGAACCATAGCTTTCCGCGCGCGATCGGGCCGCCGAGTGTTCCGACGTAATTCTGCCGCGAGAATGGCTGCTTCGGATTCGGCGCCGGGTTCTCGATGGGGAAGCGCGCATTCAGCGCGGCTTGGCGGTCAAAGAACGCCCCGCTCCCGTGCCATTCGTTGGTTCCACGCTTGGTCGTGATCACGACCGATCCGGCTGTGGTCCAACCCGTGTCGGCGTNNTGCAGGAAGCCGCCGATGTAGTCATCGGAGTTGTCGCCGCCGTCGACGGAGAGCTCGATGTTGAGACCTGAGCTGCCGCCGGAAGAAACCGCGGTGATGCGCGCCTTTGTGGGATCGGAAGGCTCGACGGGTTCNNCTTCGTTCGAGGTGCGCACCGCAAATTCCTGAACGCCATCGGGCGAGAAGTTTTGCAGGAAGCCGCCGATCCAGTCGTCGGAGTTTTCGGCGCCGTCCACCGACAACTCGTTGTTCAACCCGGAACTTCCTCCGGTCGAGACCGCCGTGATGCGTGCCTTCGTAGGGTCGGAAGGCTCCACCGGCTCGGTTCCCGGCACCAGATAAGCAATGTTGGCGAAGCTTCGCGCCGGCAGCGGCATCGTTTCCAGATCACGGCTGCCAACTACACCCCCGCGCACCGCGCTTGACGTATCAAGCGTTTCGGTTGTAATCGAAGACGTCTCCCCCTGCACGTTGACGGTTTCGGAAGTCGACGCTGGCTTCATCGTCACCGTGATATCGCATACTCCAGCGACTGCAACCGCAACCTCCGCCTGCGCCGGCGCGAAGCCCTGGGCAGTGACCGTCACCCTGTAGTTTCCAGGCAACAGGTCATCCAGGCGAAATTCTCCGCGCTCTTTGCTGCTCACCTCTCGTCGCACCGGCGAGCCAGACAATTCCGCGGCGATCCTCGCCGAGGAGATGCGGGCTCCAGTTGCATCCTGCACCGTGCCCCGCAGCGATCCGTGTGAGTTTTGCCCGTGGAGGTTCGAGGTCAGCAAAAAGCTAATGCTAATACTGAAGACAGAAAAGAAAAATGCGAGGTTGTGCCGAGTCTTTTTCATGCTCTGAACAGAAGCGAGACTAGACCGCACCGCTCGCTACTACCAGAGTTCGTAGGGGATCACTCACGGCGCGCGTTTCAGCGAGGGCCAATAATCAAGCGAGTCGCTTAATCGGACCACCTTTGCGGTGTCCTGTCCCATCGATGCTTTCTCAACTCCGCCAGCAATCCCGCATCTAGCGGTCCCGCGTCACTCGCCGCGACATTTTCCTTCACATGTTCCGCACTGCGCATTCCAACAATGGTTGTGCTCACCGCGGGATGCGACAAAATAAATCGCAGGGACATTTCCGGAAGCGTCATCCCGGCGGGCAGAATCTTCCTAAGCTTCTCCACCCTCTCAATCGTAATCCCCAAATTTTCCGGCCCAAAATATCCCGATCGCCAGTCGCTTTTAGGAAACCGCGTCTCCAGCGTCATCTTGCCGCCCAGGCTGCCTTCGTCTAGCGGCACACGCGCGATCACGCCCACATTCAGTTCCTGGCAAAGCGGAAGTAACTTGTCCTCCGGCGCCTGATCGAAAATGTTATAGATCACCTGGACTGCATCGACCAGTCCAGTATGCAGAGCCTTGATTCCGTTCTCCGGCTCCCACCGGTTCAAGCTGAGTCCAAAGTGGCGAATCCATCCGCCATCCTTCAATTTTTCGATGGTCGACCGAAATTCCGGATCGTCCGTCCAACTGTCGTCCCACACGTGAAACTGAAGCAGGTCGATGCTGTCGGTGCGAAGTTGTTTGCGGATCAGATCGGCATACTTCAGTACGTGTTCTTTGGAAAATACTTCGCTGTATTTGTATTGCGCCAGAGCCGGCCATTTGCGGTTGGCCGGAGGAATCTTCGACGCCGCATACAGCCGTTTCTTGGAATTGCGGGCCAAGGTCTCGCCCAGCAGGCCGTCGCTNNCCGCTCCATCCGCTCATCCCCCAGAGCCCGTAAGCAATGTCGCTGACCTCAAAACCCGTCCGGCCCAGCTTGCGGCATTTCATGGCCAATCTTCCTCAAAAAGGTCTTTACTATGATTGTTTAACTTTGATTTTTGTCGACTGCGAAGCGATCCTGACATCCTAGCAGTTTGCGGCGAATGGAAGGACGCTAGGCCCGGAAAATGCGCTCAGTGGATTTTTCGATGCCAACCATCGAGATTTTGCAGTCTAAAATCNNGCCTTTCGATGTTTTAACGTCCGAGGATTAGAATACAGTTAGAACTTGGAGGTTCCCCATGGATTCTGATCGTCCAACTCCCATCGTTCCTGGTTCTCCCGAACGTCTTAACGCGCCGTCTTCCCGCCTGACGGATGAGAAAATCTCTGACGACTCCGGGACCGAAACCAAAGTTGATAGCGCCCTCGCGCCTGCGGGGTTGAAAAACCCTTTCTGGAGCCCGCGTCGGCCCCAATCGGCGAATGACAGAACCGCGCACCGGTAAAATCATTTTCCGCTAACGCAGTATCGGCAGGCACAGGCAGGGACGCAGTCCCGAGTCTTTGCCTGCCATTTCATGTAGCGCGGGCTGCACCTCTGAGTCGCGGCAAGGCTCCAGTGTAATCACAAACGGAAGAGCCTTCTTGTCAAATCCCGGCTTCTGCAGCACCGCGTCAATGTTGAGCCCGTGTGCCGATAAAATCCCCGCCAGCCTCGCGATAATCCCAGGCTGATCGTTTACCACAAAGCGCAAGTACCACGGTGTCTCAAAGTCGCAGCTCACTTCGGGCGACACCAAAGGAAGTGGCTGGCGGGCGCGGGCTCCTCCGGCAATCGTCTCCGCGACAAACNNGCACCCGCCCCTAAAAATGCAATGTCCCCGCCATGCTGTCCGGAGGTGAGAACCAGATTCAGATTCTTCTGTACCCGGCCGTAGGGAGAAATCGTCGGCACCAGGCTGGGTCCGACCTCCGCTAATAGAGTCTCGTCCTTCAGTTCCGCACGCGAGATTTGCCGGATCGTGCAGCCCAGTTCGGCCGCGTAGTCAAAGTCAACCGCATCGACCCCGCGAATTGTGCGCGCTCGGATCTCCGTCGCCGAGATTCGTGCCCGCAATCCCGCCAGCGCCAGAATGGTCAGTTTCGCTCGCGCATCGCCGCCATCCAGATCTTCGCTCGCGTCCGCCTCCGCATAACCCCGCGCCTGCGCTTCTTCGAGCGCCTCGCTGAACGGAATCCGATCCGTCTCAATCCGGCTCAGAATGTAGTTGCACGTGCCATTCAGAATCCCGGAGATGCCGTGCAGTCGGTCTCCGCACAAGCCAGTCCGCAGCGCCGGAAGAACCGGAACCCCGCCCGCCACGGAAGCTCCGAACTCAAGCTGACATCCCTTGGTGCTCGCCAGTTGCAGCAAATCGGGTCCATGTCGTGCGATGAGCTGTTTATTGGCCGTGACCACCGACTTGCCCGCACTCAACGCGCTGCGCACCAACTCCTCCGCCAGCGTCAAGCCTCCGATCAGTTCGATAATGATGTCGGCGTCACTACTAAGAATGGATTGCAGATCTTCCGTCCACACCACATCCAGCGGAATCCACGGTTGTTTCTTGCGCTCCACATTGCGATTGAAAATATGCGTTAGGCGAAGTGAGCCATCGGAGCGTTCGCTCAAAATTTTGGCGACCGCGCGGCCCACCGTTCCGAAGCCCGCGAGTGCGACACGGCAAGCCGACGCGCTTCGCGTGGTTGTGGCCGTTGCGGGCATCCGATGGGAGGAGATTTTTTCCAAAGCCTTTTCCAAGTCCACTCTGAGAATTAAGGAACAAAAAAATGAAGACGCACTTCATGATACGTGCGACTGTCGCCCGTATGAAGCAAGAAAAGCGCATCCAGGCACACTGAAGTGTAACTTCATCCATGCGGGAATGGCCCGTTGTATTCGCACAGGCGGCTTGTGCGGCAAACCCGGCATCAAAGTTGGTAATATAATGCGATCTCACCGCAACCAAGGCAATGCCTTCCTGCGAGGAATCACACGCGGAACCTTTTTCCAATGGCGCCTTTGCAGCCGAGCGCCACGGTCCGCCGCTACGCCCGGCTATGGAGGAGAATGGATGATTGGAAAGTTCGCGAATGTCACTGCGCTGACGCTTCTTTGTTTGGCAATTCTGCTGGGAGCGCAAGCATTTGCCCAGTCCACCCCCGCTACGGACCAGTCCGCGGCCCAGTCTCCCGCCACGCAAGTTCCCGCTGCCCAACCACCTGCCGCGCAACCACCCGCCGCGCTACAGCCGGCCACTCCCCCCTCGCCCAATGACCAGGAGGCCACCGACGAAGAGTCCACCTCCAGACGCAAAGAAAAGCCCAAAGATTATAAAAACTGGAGCTATAACGTCGGCATCGGCGCCAGTTTGGATAGTGGCACTACAAAAACCTTCGTCAGACAGGGAGGATACTTCGGCACCGCTGGCGTCGCTCGTAATGCCAATAAGAATTTCGGCCTGCGCCTCGATTTTTTCGGAGCGGATTTGCCCCTGCGCCAATCGGCTCTCTCCCTCGCCCAAGCCGGAAGCGCCTCCAGTTATCTTCTCGCCTTCACCCTCGATCCCGTAATTAATTTTGATGTCACGAAAGATTGGGGCGGATACGTTTTATTCGGCCCGGGTTACTATCATCGGGGCGGATCGTTGAGCTCCGATAGCGCCATCCCCGGCTCCTACTGCAACCCATTCTTCGTGTGGTGGGATGGATGCGCGAACCAGAGCATTCCGATCAGCGGCAGCTTCGTTAACTCCAGCCAAAATGAGTTCGGATATAACTTCGGCGGCGGCGTTACCCGCAAAACTCCAAGCGGAGTAGAAATCTACGCTGAGTTCCGCTTCATCCACGGTCGCGCCGACAATACCACCACCGACGTCCGCCCCATCACGCTCGGCGTCCGCTGGTAGCCTTACGTAGCTCTACCCTGTGAACCTCTGTGGCCTCTGTGTTAAAGATTTTGATCTTAAGCCGTAACTACTCAGGGTTGGTCCGGTAACTCCACAGCTCCGCAGCCCGCGCCTGCAACTGCACGAACGAAGACGCGCCCACAGGCTGCAAGATCGCAGCTCCGGAATTAGCTTCAGCCAACGCCGCTTCAACGATAGAATGTGCCGCCGCCAGCGAACATGCCGGATCCGTAGCGTTCACGTCGCCGGTCAGCAGAAGCGCCTGGCAGCGGCATCCGCCGAAATCCTCCGCACGCCGCTCGCAACTGCGGCACGGTTCCGGCATCCACTCTTCGCCGCGGAATCTTTGAAACGAAGAAGACTCCTGCCAGATATTTTCCAGAGATTGTTCCCGAACATTCTCGAACGTCATCCCGGGAATCACTTCCGCCGCATGGCAGGGAAGAACTCTGCCCGATGGATTGATGAGCACCAGCCTCTGTCCCCATCCCCCCATACAAGCCTTGGGAAAACGCGCGTAATAATCCGGCACCACCGAATCGATTCGAATTCGTCCCGCGAGCCGCTGCTCCGCCGCAGCCACAACTTCCACTGCCCGGTCGAGCTGCGCCCTGGTCGGCAATAGAGCAGCCCGGTTGCGAAGTGCCCAGCCATAATATTGCGTGTGCGCAATCTCCATCCGCTCCGGCGCAAGCTGTTCAATGCAAGCAATCATTTCATCCAGATGATCGATATTCTGCCGATGGATGACCAGATTCACCGTGAACGCAATCTTGTGCCGCCGAATGATCCGCGACAGTTCAATCTTGTGCGCGTGCGCCTTCGCTCCCGCAATCCAATTCGCTGAATCCTCGCGCGAATCTTGCAGGCTCACCTGAATGTGATCGAGTCCAGCATCCACCAGCCCCTGCAACCGAACCTCATTCAGGCCAATGCCTGAAGTGATCAGATTGGTGTACAGTCCCGCAGCCCGCGCCCCAGCCACCAACTCCCGCAAATCCGGACGCGCCAGCGGCTCGCCGCCCGTGAAATGCGCATGCAACACGCCCAGCTTGCCTGCTTGCTGAAAGACGTCGATCCACTCTTGCGTGCTCAGCTCAGAACTCACCGCTGCCAACTCCAGTGGATTCGAGCAGTAAACACAATGCAGTGGACAGCGATGCGTGAGTTCCGCGATGAGCGCTAGAGGATTCGAAACCATGAAATCGTAAGTGTCACGGGGACCAGTTGCCCTTAAGCCTTTGCCCTTAACTAATTGCCCTTAACCACTTGCCTTTAAATTAATTATAGTTCTCAGCGCCGCCAAGCCCGCCATTCGTCCGCCGCCGCTCAGAGACTGCCGTAATCTTGCTCCAAAGCGTCGCTCTAAGAATCGCCTGCCTGTACACTTTATGTATCTAATCCTCTCATGCGATCGAGACGTTCTTGGTTCATTCAATCCTCTTTTTTGCTGCTCTCCGCATTGTTGCTAACGTGCAATTTTTCCCTGGCTCAGCAGTTGCCTGACTCCCCCAACCCTGCCGTCCCCGGGCAAAAAGACTTCTTCGCTCGTCTTGCCGATTTCTATCGTCATGATTGGTTTCCAACCCCACCTCCAACGCCATCCACGCCGTCGCCCACCCCGCCCCGGCGCGGTCTGCCATCTCCGCTCGACTTGCCTCCCTTTCCCAACTCCGATTGGTCCTATGGTGGTTCTCCCGTGATCGGCGAACCCGATACCAACACTTATCCTTTGATGACCGCCCTCGATCAGAACCGCAGCCGTACAAAAATCTATGGCTGGATTGCCCCGTCGGTGAACGTCAGCAGTTCGTCCCGCAGCAACGCGCCTGAGGCCAACGACGTTTATCCAAATCGTCTTGAGCTCGACCAGTTCGTCCTCTACGTCGAGCGCCTCCCCGATTCCGTCCAGCGCGATCACATCGACTGGGGCTATCACCTCACCGGCCTTTATGGAACCGATTATCGCTACACCACCGGAAAAGGCTACGGAACCAGCCAGTTGCTCAACGATCATCACCAGTACGGTTTCGATCCAACCTTGGAGTATGTCGATTTATACATCCCGCAAGTGGCCGGCGGATTGAATCTCAGGCTTGGCCGCTTCATCTCCGTGCCCGGCATCGAGGCCCAACTTGCGCCCAACAACTATATTTTTAGCCACTCGCTGCTTTATGCCATCGATCCATTCACCGATACCGGTCTCATGGCGACGTTGAAGCTAAACGATCAATGGCTGGTGCAAGCAGGCATTACGGGTGGTCACGATGTCGCCCTCTGGACCTCCGACGCTAAGCCTTCCGGCACGGCCTGTCTCGACTACACCACCAAATCGGTCAATAACAATTTTTACGTCTGCGCCAACGGCGTCAATAGCGGCAAGTACGCCTATAACAACCTGCAGCAGTATGACGCCACCTGGTATCACAAGTTCTCGAAGACGGTGCACATGGCGAGCGAATCCTGGTACATGTACGAGCGGGATGTGCCCGCAATCGCAGGGACAATTCCAGTGGAACTCGGCGCTAATCCCGCGTATTGCCTGCCCGGTGAACAGCGTTGCACCGCCCCGGAATACGCAGCCGTCAACTTCCTGGAAAAAGAACTCTCACTGCATGATTTCGTTTCTTTCCGCAGCGACTTCCTCGACGACAAGAAGGGCCAGCGCACCGGCTACCCAACAAAATATTCGGAGAACACCTTCTCCTGGTGCCACTGGTTCGGAACCACCGTCCAGTTACGCCCCGAACTTCGCTTCGAACGAGCCTGGGACCGCAAAGCCTATGACAACGGCCGCGACCAAAATCAGATCACCGCAGCCAGCGACCTGATCTTCCACTTCTGATGGATTTCTTTCCCAGAGCGCGGCAGTCCCGCGGCCCTTCGTAGCGTCATCCCGAGCGCCGCGTTTTCTCCAGCGGGGCGAGGGATCTTCGAACGCATGCAGCCTATCTTTATTAGCGCCGATAAAAGAATGTAAGATTAAGCCGAGGTATAGATATGGCAACTCTCGATTGGTCGCAATGCCCGGCTGTTGAAAGCGTGCCCGGGAGATTGAGTGGTGCATGGGTATTCAAGGACACTCGCATGCCTGTATCCGCGGTTTTCGAGAACCTCGAAGCTGGCGCCACCATCGATGAAATCATTGAGCAGTTCGACGTCACGCGGGACCAGATCAACGCCGTATTGGAATTTGCCGCTCTTAGTCTCGACCCGCGTCCCACCAGCGGGCACGCCGTAAACTCCTCCGTCGATGCTCATTCTTCTTGATCATGGAACGCCGCGCGGGATTGCACGCTTTCTGGTGGGCCATACTGTTACCAGAGCTCGAGAACGCGGCTGGGACACGCTCTCCAATGGCGAACTGCTGGCCGAAGCTGAGAAGGCTGGCTTCGAAGTCTTCCTTACTGCCGACAAGAATATTCGATATCAGCAGAATCTCTGCGGCCGCAAAATCGCCATTGTTGTATTGAGCCCCCGCAATGGCCGCTCGTGCGGCTACATACGGTCAAAATTGCCGCAGCCGTAAACTCAGCGAAGCCCGGTAGCTATGCCGAAGTTCAAATTGCGCCAGATACTCTTTCTTAGTTGTGATTTGACTACGTGATAGCTAGCCATTTAGCTTTGCGCTTTTCAGAAGGTCCGCCTTTACTTTATCGAGGGGAATGCGCCTTTCGTGCCGCCGGGATCGTGACACCAGTACGTCTTGGATGTCCTCCCAAAGCGCTTTGTGTTTCTTCAGGTCAATTACGGCCGCGGTCTTGCGGCCTTTTTCGTCTGTGATGAACTGTATTCCGGTCATTATGAAGCCTTCTCCAGCCTGCCTAATCTGTCCTCACCCTAATTTCGTCGATCTAGGCTGTCAATCGAATAGTGGTCCGCCTCTAATAATCCACAATCCTTTTATTCCTTAATTGTTCCAAAAACTGGCTGATGTCGCCGCGAATCTTCCCCGGATCGGCCACCGTAAATTGTGCCTGCAACTCTGCGATGATCTCGCCGAAAGTGCGCTGCCCATCGCAGCGTTCCAAGATCTGCAATCCGGTGCCTTGCAACTTGATCGCGCCCTCGGGAAATAGAACCACGCGCTCCGGCCCGCTCGCTCCCTTGGTCTCCGCTCCCCAGCGGCAACCGGCAGCTAATCGCGGCTGGCTCGAATCTTCCGGAGCCGCCACTCTATTTGTCCTCAATTCGGAAGGCTCCCGGCGGCGGCCATCCTGGCTGCACGTAGGCAAAGTAGAGCGCGTCCAGTTGCGCCCACAGAATGTCGCACTTATCGCGCAATGCCTGGATCGCCAACTCTTGCTCGGCTCGCGTCTTCGCGTTGTCGTAGACGTAGTTCACCGCGAACTGCGCGTCTTCCGGCGCTTGATAAAGTCGCGCCTCAAAATAATCTAGCCCGCCCGAAAGCCATGGATAAAACTGGCGCAATTTTTCCACCCGCAGCGTTATCAGCTTGGCGGAAAACAATTCGGTCAGCGACGATGCCACCGCTTCCAGCAAAGATCGATTGCGAACGATATTCAAATATTCGTTCACCGCAAAACGCGTCGCCGGAAGAATTCCCGTCCCCGCGCGAACCTGCGCCGCATCCAACCCCGTAGCCTCCGCCAACTTTACCCAGCGCTTGATGCCGCCTTCGCTGGTCGCGTCCCCATCGTGATCGACCACGCGTTTGCGCCACGCGCGCCGGAACACCGGATCCGGCCCGCGCGAAAGAATGATCGAATCTTTAATCGGGATGATGCTCTGGTAGTAATAGCGGTTCAGCGCCCAGGCCTGCAGTTGTCCGCGGCTCAGCTGGCCTTCATGCATCATCAAATGGAACGGATGTTTGTGGTGATAACGTTCCTCGCCCACAGCCTGTAAGCCCGCCCGCAACTCGTCCAGAGTAAGCAACGGGCCAGCTTGCGGTATCGTTTCGGTTTCTACAGGTTGAACTGCCATCCGTCCTCCGCGATTTCCCAGCCCGCGTCCCGCACTTGGCGATACTGCGTGCTCGCTTCGTTCAGCATGGGGTTGGTGTTATTGATGTGCAGAAATATTTTACGCGGACGGCGTACGCCCGCCAACTTCGTCAAGATATTTTCCACCGGGATGTGCCCCATCTGCAGCGCGGTCTGCCCGCTGCCTTGCACCCGGATCAGTTCGTCATCGCTCCAGAATGTGCCATCGAACAGCAGGACATCGCAGGATTCAAGTTGATGAAGCAACGCATCGTCTAACTGCGGAACCGCCGGCATGTAGGCAACCCGCGAGCCCGAACCGGATTCGAGAACGAATCCCATGGAAGCCTCGCCAGTAACGAGTTGCCCGCGCCGATCTTCCGTTACATAAGCTGGATAATGCTCGCTCAATGACCACGCCTGGCATCGCAATCCGGACTCCTCTCCCTGCGCATTGCACAAAGAAAATAGTTTTCCGGATTCAAAATCGCTCCACGCGGTTTGATTCGGAATCCGTTGCAACATGCCGAACATCGAGTTGTCCTCTCGCAGAATGCGCCTCACCGATCCGGTCGAGTAAATTCGCAGGGGCTGAAGTTCGCGAAGCAACAAGAGTCCTAACACATGGTCGAGATCCGCATTCGCCAAAACAATCCCGGCAATCGGCGATTGGCGAATACCCTCCCGCGGATGGAGTTGAGGCATGCCTTCAATCTGCATTCGCAAATCCGGAGACGCCCCCAGCAGAAACCATGACTGCTCATCTTGGGTGATGGCGACCTGAGTCTGGCTTCGCGCCGCACCGCGAAAGGCGCCGGCCCTTACTGCGCGACAATTGGCGCAGGCGCAATTCCACTGCGGAAACGCACCTCCAGCCGCTGAGCCTAGGATCTTTACTTGCACTGAGGAAGTTTACACGCGACTTTGACTCCGAGAAGAGCCCTCTTAAGTTCGCGACTTTGATTCTGGGCGTGGAGATCTTGTCGCTGCAGAGTGCCTGGGGGTGCTACAACTCTTGTCGCTGCAAATAGCCTTTGAGTGGCGCACATCTTATCGCTGCAAGGAGCCTTTGGGTGGCGCGCATCTTGTCGCTGCAAAGAGCCTTTGGGTGGCGCAGCGCT
>PLUJ01000161.1:12421-24297 GCA_003165455.1 Acidobacteriaceae bacterium
GCTTGCCGCACCACACGATGCGAAACTGCGCCTTGGATCCCTCGTACATCACGTCGACTACGTCTCCTGGTTTCAAGCGCGCATCGACGCACTGCAATGTGGCGCCGCGCCCGCTGATCGTTCTCAGACTGGCTGGCTGGATGAAAGGGCGAGAATAACTATCCATGCCCCAGATTTGTACGGGAAGGTCCACAAAGACGCGCGACTGCTGGCGTCGATCCATCTCGACTCACCTCGACATCAAATGAAGTTCAAGAGATGGTAGGCGTACAGAGCAAACCCGAAAAGGTAACTACAGTCATACGTCGAATGTGCCGAAAGTTCTTGTTCGACCTGATCGTGAAGGCTTCAGCTTGCAAGGCATCGTTCTCGCGCCGCGCGGATGCCTAATCCATATCTCCGAGCGAGCAGGCTCCCGGACCGCGCGGATCGCCGCACGAACCGCAACCCCCGCCGCCGGACATCGGCGCATCTGAAGATGCCGAACCCGAAGAGCCCTTTGCGGAAACTGCGAAAACACTCAACTGCGGGCTCAACTTCTTGCTTTCACACTTGGGGCATTTCGGCTTGTCGCGCCCGAAGACCAGCGCTTCGAATTCGTACTTACATTCCTGGCAAACATATTCAAAAATCGGCATGACGCTCTCCCTTTACTAACTGACCCTATTAGAATCAATTTGTGAAGAGTTCGCAAACGGAAGCCGCGAAGAACGTGGTTCGGGCCTCGAATTCTCGATCGCTCCCCGAGTTCAAGCCTCACCGCTGGTTGCGCGGCGGACACATGCAAACCCTCGGAGCTTTTTTTCTATCGCGCCGCATCCACCTGGCGGCTGCGGAAAAACGAATGATCGAAGTGGAGCCCGGCATTTCTGTGCTCTGCCATTGTCACTGGCAAGAAAAACGAAGCACCGCACTCACCTTGATTTTGGTTCACGGTTTGGAAGGCTCTAGCGAATCGCAATACATGTTGGGAATCGCGCGGAACGGTTTAGCGGCCGGCATGAACGTGGTGCGCATGAACCAGCGTAACTGCGGTGGCATGGATCACTGCGCGCCCACACTCTACAACTCCAGCCGGTCGGCCGATGTGGCGGCCGTCGCTCGGAACCTGATCGATACCGACCACATTCCGGCATTTGTGCTGATCGGTTTTTCTATGGGCGGCAATTTAGTTTTGAAACTTGCCGGAGAGTGGGGCAGGGAAGGCTTTCCGGAATTTCGCGGCGTGGCTGCCGTGTGTCCAGCAATCAATCTGGCGGCAGGGGCTGACGCCTTGCATGAACCGGCGAATCGCATTTACGAATATTATTTTCTCGCTCAACTCTTCCGCCGCTTCCGCCGCAAAGTACGTTTGTTTCCGAATGAGTTCGACGCTTCCCGGCTGCGCGGCGTCAAAACCCTGCGCGAATTCGACGACCGCATCACCGCCTACTACTGCGGCTTTACCGGCGCCGACGACTATTACGCGCGGGCCGCAGCCGCCAACGTGATCGACCAGATCGCGCGACCGACGCTGATCATTCACTCTGCCAACGATCCTTTCATACGTCTTCTGTCGGAAACCAGGAAGAAGATTCTCGCGAACCCCAACATTATTTTCGTCGAGACTGAAGATGGCGGCCACTGCTCGTTCATTGGCGACCGCCACGTCGACTTAAAGAAGGACGACTCAAACCACGGCGATTCGAACCCTAGCAAATCAAAATATGACGGGCGCTGGGCGGAGCGGGAAGTAGTGGAATTTGCGAAACAGTTTCAGTAATTCTGGTTGGCGTTGGCGTTCTCTGGCTTCGCGGGAAATGGACTGCGAAACCATACCACCAATGCAGCACCACGACCCTTCATCCGCGTGCGCAGAAAAGCCAGTAATAACATTCCCAGGGAGATCACCAGCAATCCATACGTTGCTGTCAGAATGCTGACGCTGTGCTTCGAAACAATTGAGAGCTTCCCGTAGACGAATTCGATGTGGACCCAATACACCAGCAGCGAAGCTTGTCCCAATTGAATCAGCGGACTGAAGCCCCACTGCCCCGCGCCCCAGCGGCACCAGCAATAACTCAAGGTCAGGATGATCAGCAGCATTCCCAGACGAGCCAGAAAAAAGCTGGGACTCGTATGCCAATAATCGTAAACGGCGTAAAGCCGTTCCGGCTGAAGGTCAAGCCAATGCGCCGCTGCGACCAAGCCAAGCCCGGCCGCTCCCGCCAGCAGAAATGTTTTTGTCTCGCGCTGCGTGGCCCAGGCTCTTTGAAAAATAAATCCTGAGGCCAGACCCGCAAAGGCAAATGCAGTCCAGGGAAAAATTGGAAATAGCCACGCCTGGGGCGTGCCGAAATTATGCACTCCATTGATGTAGGACTCGAGCGGCCACGGCAACCAGCGCGGACTCCAGGTGGTCCACAGCGGAGGAGTAAGAAGGGAAATCAGCAAGGCCATTCCGGCCGAGCCTGCGACAAGAAGAAATCTGGTTCGTTCGCGCGCTTGAAGCGAGAGCACAAGCCAGCAGAGCAGGCCCATCAGCATCATGGAGATGCCAATGGTGTTCAACACATCCACGCGAAGCAGATCGCTGAGCGGCGCCCAGCCCCAGGCGATCACATATTCCTGCAAACGAAAGAGCAAACCGAAGCCAAAGATTTCCGCGCCGCGACGAATCGTGCCGCGCGCGATTTGCGACGCAGGCAGATTTTTCTTCCAAAGTTTTTCCGTGACTAATGCGAATGAAACGCCCGCCAGAAAAAGAAATAGTGGCGCGGGAAACGTTCCGCCCAGTTGTGAGGCGACGAAGAATTTGCTCTGGCGCGCGCCAGGGCTTAGCCAGGAATCATAGCAGTGAGTCTGGAACATCAAGACGCAGGCCAAGCCGCGCATCCAATCGATGTAAGCCAGACGAGATGAGTTCGACGCCATCTGCGAGATTGCCTGAGGACAATGGAAAGTATACGGCAGAAAAAGCGTAGCGGAGGCGAAAGTGGGGATGCGAAAAAAGGTGCGCGCCAATCACACGAATGTTCCTGCAGGAACATTCCGATTCGTCCGAAAAATTCAGCCGTAAGTTGTTGATTACTGGTGAGCCATTTTGCTTGAGCTCATGGATTCATGGGGTTAGACGGGGGATGAAGCGTCTACTTTCGAGGGGGGTAAAGGGGTGGCAATGGGGTCCAAAGTAGACGTAGAAATCACGCCATTGTACGTTTTAAGGTACGCTCCGTTTGGTGGACGGCGGATCCGCGATGTCGAATCTCTCGGAACAAACGGTTGCTGAGAATTGCGGATGAGGATATTTATTTTCCGCGTTTTTAACGAACCTTTAACATCGGCGCACTAGCATGGGCAGAGCTTCAACACCTTCAGCTTCAACAAAAAAGGAAAAGTTATGCGTCGAGTTATGTCTGTGTTCCTCGTTGCCGCAATCGCTGCCGGGCCGGTCGTAACGCCGTTAGCGAACGCCTCCAATGTAAAAACCGCCACGCCGATTAAACACATCGTGATTATCTTCGACGAAAACCGGTCTTTCGATCATTATTTTGGCACGTATCCTTACGCGCTGAATCCGTCGGGAGAACCGCCATTTCACGCGCTTCCGAATACTCCCACCATTAACGGCCTGAGCAATGCGCTGCTCACCAACAATCCAAATCTGAATCCCCTGAACGGTAGCGGCGCGGCCAATCCATTTCGCTTCAACCGGACGCAGGCGAACACGCAAGACATGGATCACGATTACACGCCCGAACAACTGGCGTTCGATGGGGGCGCAATGGATCTGTTTCCTGCCAACACCGGCAGCGCGGGGCCACCGCCCAACGCTCCGCCGCAAGTGGTGCTAACCACCGGCCAGGTAATGGGATACTTCGACGGAAACACCGTTACCGCTCTGTGGAATTACGCACAGCACTACGCCATGAGTGACAACTCCTATAGCACCAACTTTGGCCCTTCCACGGTGGGCGCAATCAATCTGATTTCCGGCCAGACCAATGGTGTGGCCAACAACATCAATGGCACCGGAGCGCTGATTGCCGACGGAAACGGCGGATATAGCGTGATTGGCGATCCCGATCCATACGGCGATGTGTGCTCAAGTTCGAGCGGAGAGCAGACGCAGATGGCCGGTAAGAACATCGGCGATCTGCTGAATGCCGCCGGCATAACGTGGGGATGGTTCGCCGGGGGGTTCAACCTGAACATCGTTAACCCGGACGGCAGTACGGGTTGCAACCGGCAATCGACTTCGCCGATTGTCGGGACGCAGGCGGACTATGTTCCTCATCACACGCCATTGCAGTACTACGCCTCCACCGCAAATCCAACTCACGCGCGACCGAAATCGGTACAGACAATCGGCTACTCGGGCGATCCAGCCAATCACGAGTATGACGTTGACGATTTCTTCAACGCGGTGAAGGCGGGGAATTTCCCAACCGTAAGCTTCCTCAAGCCCATCGCAATTCACGACGCGCATCCGGGCAACTCCGATCCTCTGGATGAGCAGGAATTTGTGGTGACGGTGGCGAACTTCCTCCAGGGCCAGCCGGAGTGGGCCAACACAGCATTGATCGTGCTCTACGACGATTCCGACGGCTGGTACGATCATCAGCTGGGTCAGATCGTTAACGGATCGAAGACCGCGGCGGATGCTCTAACCGGTCCGGGAGCTTGCGGCAGCGGAGCGAATGCGCTGCCGGGGGTTAATCCGGCAACCACGCACGCGCAAGGCCGATGCGGATACGGTCCGCGGCAACCGCTTGTGGTTATCTCTCCCTGGGCAAAGCACAACTTCGTCGATCATTCGACTACCGACCAAACATCGGTGATTCGCTTCATCGAAGACAACTGGTTGAATGGGCAGAGGATTGGTCAAGGTTCGTTCGATGGAATCGCGGACTCGATCAGTTCACTATTCGACTTCAGTCAGACGGTGACCAACGATCTTTACCTGTTGAACCCGCTTACTGGAGAACCGGTGAACGATAGTTCTGCGAGCAAATAACCGGCAGTGGTGAAGGTTGCCAGCGGGGGAAAACAGGTCGAGCTATCGCTCGGCTGGACAGCCCCTTCGGCTCCGCCCAGGGCAGGCGGGGGCGGCTGTTCCTACGCGGCACCTTGATTGTTGCACCTACTCTCAAATGACAGGATGACTTAATTTAAGGTCCGAAAGAAACAGCGGCAGGGCGAGTGCGGGGCGTCATCCTCACTGCCTTGCCGTTGTTCTATGATGGCGCGAAAGGCATGCGGTGATTACACGGCGAAATTTTTTGCGGCGATCAAGCCTTGTGGCTGCGGGCCTGGCTGCGGGCAAGGGCGGGCTGATGAATGCGATGTCACACAGCTCCATGGGGCAAGCTGTGTCGATGGCTCCAGCGCTCGACGTCAACACGCTGGCGCAGTTTGTCGATCTCCTTCCGCTTCCTCCGATTGCGAAGCCGCAGGGATCCCGGCCCAGCCCAGCGGATGCGAAGTTGAGCGTGCCGTTCTACCGTATTCAAGCCCAGGCGGTTACCAGCAAAGTTCATCGCGATTTGCCGCCGACAGAGTTCTGGAGTTTTGGTTCTTCGACTCCCGGTCCGACGTTCGAAACACGATCTGGCGAGCCGCTGCTGGTGGAGTGGGTAAATGCTCTGCCGCACCAGCACTTCCTGCCGGTGGACCACACCATTCACGGCGCTGAGCCGGATAAGCCCACGGTTCGGACCGTGGTGCACATGCACGGAGCCAAGGCTGGACCGGAGAGCGATGGCTATCCAGACGATTGGATCGTGCCGGGGAAATCGGCGCTTTACTACTACCCGAACCAGCAGGACGCGGCGATGCTGTGGTATCACGACCACGCGATCGGGATTAACCGGCTGAATGTCTATGCTGGATTGTTTGGAACGTTCCTGATTCGCGACGGGGTGGAGGACGCGCTCAATTTACCCAAGGGCAAGTACGAGTTGCCGCTTCTTCTTTATGACCGGCTGTTGACGAGGGATGGCCAGCTCCTGTATCCCGTTTCTCCCGATCCCAAATCTCCATGGGTTCCGGAAATCTCCGGCAACGCGATTCTGGTGAATGGAAAGCTTTTTCCTTATCTCGAAGTCGAGCCGCGAAAGTATAGATTTCGAGTACTCAACGCTTCGAACTCGCGCTTTTATCATTTGTCGCTGACGGAGTCGCCGTCTCATTCGTCGACCACTGGGGCGCAAACGAAAGAGTTGGAGTTCCATCAAATTGGAACGGATCAGGGATTATTGCCCGCCCCGGTTCCGCTCACGACGCTTGAAATTGCGCCAGCGGAACGCGCCGATCTGGTGGTCGATTTCAGCGAATATAGGGGGACACATCTGGTTCTTAAGAATGATGCTTTTGTGGTGATGCAGTTCCGTGTCTCGTCCGCGAAGGCAGCCGATTCGAGTGCGTTGCCTCGCGAACTGGTGCCCGTGCCCAAGATTCCGGAGTCGCAAGCGGTGCAGACCCGGTTGCTGACGCTGAACGAGTATGTCAACAAGGCAGGGAATCCGGTGATGCTGCTTTTGAACGGAATGCATTGGGGCGAACCGATCACTGAGAAGCCGGTGCTGGGCTCGACGGAAATCTGGACACTGATCAATCCCACGAACGACTCTCACCCGATTCACTTGCACTTGGTGCGGTTCCAGATTCTCGACCGACAGTCGTACGTGCCATGGTTATTTCAAACCAAGCGGCAGTTGCAGTTTTTGGGGCCGGCGCAGCCGCCGGAGCCGAACGAGGCCGGCTGGAAGGATACGGTGCGAGCGGATCCTCATATGGTCACGCGCATCATTGTGCCGTTTACGGGTTTCACCGGACGTTATGTATGGCACTGCCACATTCTGGAACACGAAGATAACGAGATGATGAGGCCTTATGAAGTGGTCGCCGGATGAAGGAGCGAAGAACCGACTGGTGACGTCTATGCTCCGGCCCACTTCTCGCCAAGGACGCGAGAAATGGGGCAACCCCATATTTAGACACTGCCGGGAAGTCAAAGGCCTTAAACAGAGGGAACACAGAGGGGCACAGAGGAAATCGGGCTCAAAACGCGGCCGGGAAGCAAGGCTTGCGGAGTCCTTTCAGTAGTTGCGCGGGATGCGCTGGGAAATTCGTCGGAAAAATCCTATCAAATCAGACGGGCGAGATGGGCGAAATGGGCGCGATGAAGCGAGACGAAATCTGGATGAGTTGCAATCAGAAGCTCGGTAGTTCATAGCACCGCAGTGCTGTCGCCTGGCACGCAAGAGCCATTCCCAACCATGACGGTCGGACGTAGTCTGTGGTTGAGCAGCTTTCGGGGGAGGGCTGATCCAACGGGCGCCTCAAACTCTAAACGGAGTTTGAGGCGCTTTGTTTTTGCTAGGGGAGTGAAGAGGTTCAGCCGCCGAATCGTCCGATTCGAAATTAGGAGCAGTTTGATTCTCGTCACCGGTTGCCGCTAAACAAAGTGGGCTTCGGTATGACCATCCGCGTTTGCTCTAATCGTCAATCCTTCTATAAAATTAAAAGTTTGCTGCCTCCGTAAAAAGCCGCAAGCAGATTCCTACCGAATTGTTAATCGACGAGCGTCATTATGAAAATCCACGAGTATCAGGCAAAGGGAATTCTTAAGAAGTATGGCGTAACGGTGCCCCGCGGGACGATGGCGACATCGCGCGAAGAGGCGGATGCCGCGGCGAAGGAGTTGTTCAACGCGGGCGCGACCGGGGTTGTGGTGAAGGCGCAGATTCACGCGGGCGGGCGAGGCAAGGGCGGAGGCGTGAAGATCGCAAAGTCCGTGGATGAAGCGGGAGAGCTCGCGGGCAAGATGCTAGGCATGAAATTGGTGACGCACCAGACCGGGCCCGAGGGACGGATTGTGCGGCGGCTGCTGATTGAAGAAACTCTGCCGATTGAAAAAGAGTTGTATCTGGGAATTCTGGTGGATCGCGCCGAGGGCAAGCCGGTATTCATGGCGTCGGCCGCGGGTGGAATGGAGATCGAGCAGGTGGCGGAGGAAAATCCGGATGCGATTCTGAAGCAGCATATCGATCCGGGGATGGGGCTTGAGGGATTTCAGGCGCGGAAGATGGCGTTTAAATTGGGACTGCAGGGCAAGCAGGTGAATCAGGCGGTGCCGTTTCTTTCGAATCTGTATAAGGCGTTTCTGGATACGGATGCGTCGCTGCTGGAGATCAATCCTTTTATTACGACGACGGGCGGGCGGCTGTTCGCGCTCGACGCCAAGGTGACGTTTGACGATAACGCGTTGTTCCGGCACCCGGATATTCGCGAATTGCGCGACATTTCGGAGGAGGATCCGCTGGAGGTGGAAGCCTCGAAGTACAGCTTGAATTACATCAAATTGGAGGGCAGCGTGGGTTGCATGGTGAATGGCGCGGGGCTGGCGATGGCGACCATGGACATTATTAAGTACGCGGGCGGGATGCCGGCGAATTTTCTCGATGTGGGCGGTGGAGCGAATGCGGAGCAAGTGGCGCATGCGTTCGAAATTCTGTTGAGTGACAAGAGCGTGAAGGCCGTGCTGATTAATATTTTCGGCGGCATTTTGCGCGTGGATACTTTGGCGACAGGGGTGGTGGAAGCGGCCAGGAAAACCAACATCAAGCTTCCGGTGGTGCTGCGGCTGGAAGGAACGAATGTAAATGAAGGCAAGAAGATTTTGATGGATTCGGGATTCAATTTTGTAGTGGCCGAGACCATGAGAGATGCGGCGGATAAGGTGGTTGCGGCGGCACGCGGGACTCATGGCGTGACGGAGTGGCGGTAGCCGAATCATTGGGTGGGAATTTAAGTGGTTAAGAATTGCGGTTCGCCGACTGTTTCGCTCGGGTTAACAGAATTTTTCTAGTTTGATTATTTGTCGTGCTGGCGGGGAATTTCATTTATGGCAATTTTAGTCGATAAGAAAACGCGATTGATTGTGCAGGGGCTCACGGGACGCGAGGGCACGTTCCACGCCAAGGGCTGCGCGGCTTATGGGACGCAGGTGGTGGGAGGCGTGACGCCGGGCAAGGGTGGAACCACGCACGAGGGTTGGCCCATTTTTAATACGGTACTGGAAGCGGCCGAAAAGACTGGGGCCAATGCTACGGTGATTTTCGTTCCCCCGCCGTTTGCGGCGGACGCGATTATGGAGGCGGCGGATGCGGAGATCGATTTGATCGTTTGCATCACGGAAGGCATCCCGACGCTTGATATGGTGAAGGTGTGGGAGTTCCTGCAAAACCGGCGATCGCGGCTGATTGGGCCGAATTGTCCGGGAATTATTTCGCCGGGCAAGTGCAAGATCGGAATTATGCCGGGGTCGATTCACAAAGAAGGTTCGGTGGGAATTGTTTCGCGATCGGGCACGCTGACGTATGAGGCGGTGCATCAACTGACGCAGCGCGGCATTGGGCAGTCCACGGCGATTGGGATTGGCGGCGATCCGATTATTGGAACGAACTTTGTGGACGCGCTCGATTTGTTCAACCGGGATCCGGAAACGGAGGCGGTGATCATGATCGGTGAGATTGGCGGCGACGCGGAGGAGACTGCCGCGGAGTTTGTGAAGACGAAGATGAAGAAGCCAGTGGTCGGCTTCATCGCCGGACAGACTGCGCCTCCGGGACGCCGTATGGGCCACGCGGGAGCAATCATCTCCGGCGGCAAAGGAACGGCAGAAGAGAAGATCAAGGCCATGGAAGCGGCAGGCATTCGAGTTGCAAAATCTCCGGCGGACATTGGGGAGACCCTGGTGTCGGCGCTGGGAGTGAAGGTCTAGTATCGAGTACCTTGTACCGAGTACCGAGAGAAACAAACACCAACAACTAAGGACGAACGACTAACGACCAATTATGAAGACTCTGCAACGCACTCTTACCATCGTGAAACCCGACGCCGTCGCCAAGAATGCGGTCGGCGACATCATTGAACAATTCGAGAAGAATGGCTTCCACATTCTCGCCATGAAGATGCTGGAAATCTCCAAGTATCAGGCGGAGCAGTTTTACGCCGTGCATGCGAGCCGGCCATTTTACAACTCGCTCACCGATTTCATGTCGAGCGGACCGGTCGTCGCTCTGGCACTAGAAAAAGAAAATGCCATTGCCGACCTGCGCAAGCTGATGGGCGCCACCAATCCGGCCAGCGCCGAAGAGGGCACCATCCGCAAGAAGTGGGCCTCGAGCATCGAGCACAACGCGATTCACGGCTCCGATGCGGAGGATACGGCGCGTTTTGAGTTGAGCTTCTTCTTCGCCGGATACGAACTAGCGAAGTAGGAGTTCTTTCTTCCGAATTCCTGGTTCTCGGTGGGAGAACGGGAGGGATGGAGTACTGACTGCTAAAAAATAAAGCTGCAAAGGGGGTGCTGCATATGCCGATGGTTCAAATCACGATGTTGCAGGGGCGCACTGCCGAGCAGAAGCGCAAGATTGCAAAGCGGATTACGGATGCGCTGGTTGAGGATGCGGGGACGGCACGGGAAGCGATCACTATTGCTTTTTACGATGTTTCCAAGGACAGCTATGCTACCGGTGGCGAGTTGATGGTGGATCGGAAGTGACGCGTTAGGGAAGGATTTCCGCCAGAAGCTCGCGGGCGGGGGCGCCCGCGCCACATGAGTGGTTTCAGCTACAAGCATCTTTTAGCCTAGGGGTTCGTAGAGATGGCCTTCCACGCGGTCGGCTATTTTTGGCAGGTCTTTGCGGGCGTACTGCAAGAAATGCGGCGATGTGCGGTGAGCTTCGAGCGCGGCGTCGTCTTTATATTGTTCGTAGATAAAAAAGCGGCGCGGTTCGGTCTTGTGCCGGTGGACCTGGTAAATCCCACAACCGGGTTCCTTCCGCGACTCCTCGGTCAATTTCGCGAATAGTGCGGTGACTTCGGATTCGCGTCCAACTTTTGCCATCCAGGTTACTGCCAGAACCACCATCGTGCTCTCCTTGCTGATTTAGTGGTGCAGATAAAGATTAATCCTAGACTCCAGGGGTTGCAGCTGTCTGCAACTCTTTGGCGAATTCGTCCATCAGGATCGTGTGATCGCGATCGGGGCCGGTAGAGATCATGCCGATTTTCGCGTCAGCTTCGTTTTCCAAAAAGGTCAGATAATCCTGGGCCAGCCTGGGTAAGGCGTCGAATTTAGAGATGCCTTGCGTGGAAGTCTGCCAGCCCGGCAGCTTTTGGTAAATGCATTCGAGTTTGTCGTAACCGCTGGACTGAGCGGGGATTTCCATCGTCTTCTTGCCATCCACGATATAGCCGACGCAGACCGGAATTTCTTCTAGCTCGTCGAGAACATCGAGCTTGGTGACCACCAGCCACGAGATGCCGTTGATCATGCCAGCGTAGCGTAACAGTGGAAGGTCGAGCCAGCCGGTGCGGCGCGGACGTCCGGTCACGGCGCCGAATTCGTTGCCGCGCTTGCGAAGTTGATGTCCGGTGTCTCCGTGATCTTCGGTGGGGAATGGTCCCTCGCCGACGCGCGTGCAATATGCCTTGGTGAGCCCGATGACGGACTGGATGGCGTTGGGAGCGACTCCGGTGCCGGTGGCAGCGCCTCCGGAAGTTGCGCTGGAGGACGTCACGAAGGGATACGTGCCGTGATCGATATCGAGCATGGTGCCTTGGGCGCCTTCAAACAAAACGGATTTGCCATCTCGCAGAGCCTGATTCAACAAGACGGCGGTATCGCGAACGAACGGCGCCATTTTCTCGGCAGCCTGGGCATATTCGGTGTACATTTTGTCGGCGTCAAGAGGCTCGGTGTTGAACAAGGCATGAGCGATCATGTTCTTTTCGCGTACGGCATTCTCGATGTGTTTCTTGAGCAGCTGCAGGTCGAGAAGATCGGCTACGCGGAGGCCGCGGCGGCCCATTTTGTCTTCATAAGC
>PLUJ01000106.1 GCA_003165455.1 Acidobacteriaceae bacterium
GGCTCGACGGCTTTGGCGGCGAATTGGGAAGTGGCGATTTCGTCGCGATCTTTCTGGCTGAGGCCGCCTTTCACTTTTTTCTGCGGGATCGGAATGGGGATGGGGATGGTTTCGTGAGGATTGGAGAAGCGGCGGAGGATGTCGTCGGCGGAGGCGGGGGTGAGTTTGGCGCGGCCGGCGGTGGTAAGGGTGACTTGCATGTCGGAGAGCGAGATGGGGTGGTCACCGTCATTCGTGATAATGAAGAAGATGGGAAGGAAATCGTGGGCTTCGAAGTTCAGTGAGAAGATTTTGCCTTTGGCGGGAGTGTCGTAGGGGTCGGCGGCGATGGCGACTTTGTCGGAGGCGTGGTCATCGTGGAAAGCGTAGGTTTTGGCGGGCTGGGCGGCGGGCTTGGTGAAATCTTTGGCGGCGAGGGAAAGCGTTAAGGAGAGTGTGGCAACGGTAGCAAGGGCTTGACGAAAATTGGACTTCACCGGTGAACGCATGCAAGCGATTATAGAGTGCAACCCGCAGCACGCGATTTCGCACGCAGAGAAAATCAAAATCTTCTACATAGGGGCACAGGGCAGGGCTGGTTGGGTAGAATGGCTCGACTTGATCTCTTCTTTTTATAGCGTGGTTTATAGCGTGGCGCTGGGGCTGGGAATGGTGGCGAGCCTGCCTTACTGGCTCTGGCAGATGATGCGCCATGGGAAGTATCGCAAAGGGCTGGGTGAGCGACTGGGGCGCGTGCCTTCGCGACTGGAGTTGCCGCAGGGGCGGGATCGGGTGATTTGGATTCATGCGGTTTCCGTGGGCGAGGTGCTGGCGGTGGTGGGGCTGGTGGAGGAGTTGAGGCGGCGATTGCCCCAACAAAAGTTTTTTGTTTCGACCACTACGGACACGGGGCAGGGGCTGGCGCGGAAAAAGTTCGGCGAAGGGTGCGTATTTTATTTCCCGATGGACTTTGGATTTGCGATTCAGGCTTACTTGCGGGCGCTGAGGCCGGAGATGGTGGTGATCGCGGAGACAGAGTTCTGGCCGAATTTTCTGCGAGCGGCGCATGGGAGCGGGGCGCGGGTTGCGGTGGTGAATGCGCGGATTTCAGATCGGTCCTGGCCGGGGTACCGCAGAGTGCGCGGATGGTTGCGAGGCGTGCTGAAAAATGTGGATTTGTTTTTGGCGCAGACGAAGGAAGATGCCGAACGCTTGCGGGACATTGGAGCTGGCGCGGAGCGAGTGCGGGTTGCGGGGAATTTGAAGTTCGATATTCCTGCGCCAGCGGTGACGGCAATTGTGGAGGATTTGCGGAAGGCGCTACGGGAAGGCGGAGGCGGGCCCGTAGTAGTTTGTGGCAGCACGCTGGAGGGGGAAGAATCGTTGCTGCTGAAGGCGTTTGAGAATTTGCTGGTGGCGCATCCGGGGACGGTGATGGTGCTGGCGCCGCGGCATCCGGAGCGGTTTGCGGCGGTGGCAGCGTTGCTGGAGCAGATGTCGATTCGCTTTTACCGGCGCTCCGCATGGCATGGCGAGGCTTTGGCGGGTGGAGTGCTTTTGCTGGATACGATTGGAGAGTTGGCGGCGATGTACGCGCTGGCGGACGTGGCGTTTGTGGGGGGAAGCCTGGTTCCACGCGGGGGACACAACATTATTGAGCCGGCGCAATATGGTGTGGCGATTGTCGTGGGAAATCATACGGAGAATTTTCGAGACATCGTCAGTTTGTTTCAGAGCCGGGATGCGGTGAGGATTGTTGGTCCGGCGGAGTTGCCGCTGATGTTGCTGGAGTTGCTGGGGGACGAAGGAAAGCGGAAAGACTTGGGACGGCGTGCGGCGGAGACGATGCAATCGCAGACAGGAGCTACGGCGCGGACTGCGGACGAACTGCAAGGATTGCTGGCGCGGAGATGAGAATTCATTTTGCGTCGGGAGTTTACGGGGCGGTAGTTGGCGCGCGCAACGGGTTGTATGACCGGGGATGGCTGCGAGCGCGAAGGCTGCAAGGGCCAGTGGTCAGCGTGGGGAATGTTTCGGCGGGAGGGTCGGGGAAGACTCCGTTTGTAATTTTGCTGAGCGAGTTGTTGCGGGCGCGCGGGATCAAGTTTGATGTTCTCTCTCGCGGGTATGGACGAAAGACGCGCGGAGTGCGGGAGGTTGATCCGGGAGGAATGCCGCGGGAATTTGGAGATGAGCCGTTGCTGCTTGCCCGGCGATTGCAGGCTCCGGTGGTGGTGGGGGAAGATCGGTATGAGGCGGGAAGGTTTGCGGAGGAGAAATTCGGTCCGCAGATGCATTTGCTGGACGATGGATTTCAGCATCGGGGGCTGGCGCGGGATTTCGATATTGTGCTGGTGACGGCGGAAGATGCGCGGGACCGACGGCTGCCGAGCGGAAGGCTGCGAGAGCCGTTGAGCGCGTTGCGGCGGGCGGATGCGGTTGTGCTGAGCGGCGGGGCCGAGGCGTCTTCGTTTGATCTTGCCGACAAGACAGTATGGCGAGTGCGGCGCGGGATTGTAGCGAAAAATATTCCGCAGCGTCCAGTGGTGTTTTGCGGGATTGCGCGGCCGAAGAATTTTCTTTTGCAATTGCGGACGGCAGGGATCGATCCGGTGGCGGAGGCGATTTTTCGGGATCATCATGCGTATACAGAAAAAGACATTCGCGATCTGATTGAGTTGCGGCGACGCAGCGAGGCGGGCGGGTTTGTGACTACGGAGAAAGATGCGGTGAATCTGGGAGGATTTTTGGATGCGCTGGCGCCGCTGGCGGTGGTTCCGGTGAAGATGGAACTGGCGGAGGCGTATAACGCAATCGATACCATGCTGCGGGTGATCGAGGAGCGGCGGCGGGGAACGTGAGAGAATTCCGCAGACAGCAGATTCAGGTTCCAATTTATTTGAGTGCGTATTTTGAGGGCGCATTGCAATTTTGATGACGAAACATTTGAAAGAAGTCGAGCGGCTGCGAAAGATTGTCGAGGCATTCCCCAAAGTCACGATTACGGTGTTGGGGGATCTGGTGGCCGACGAATTTGTATACGGGGAAATCTCGCGAGTGTCGCGGGAGGCTCCGGTGCTGATCTTGAAGCATCGTGAGCGCAGTGTGGTGCCGGGCGGCGGTGCGAATGCGGTGAATAATCTGGCGGATCTGGGAGTGAACGTGCTGCCGGTGGGCGCAGTGGGGGATGACGAGGCCGGAAGGCTGTTGATGAAATGTTTTCGTCATAAACGGATTCCGGTGAGCGGCGTGCTGAAGGACAAGAGTTATACGACGGTGACCAAGACGCGGATTCTGGCGGGGATGACGCACAATACGCGGCAGCAGGTGGTGCGCGTGGATCGCGAGCCGGAGAGCGCTCCGAATCGGCATTTGACGCGGGAGTTGTTTTTGGCGGCGCGGGAATATGTGCGAGCGTCAGATGCGCTGCTGGTATCGGATTATGGATATGGATCGGCGAGCCCGGCGATTGTGAATGCGTTGCGGCAGCCGGGGCGGCGGAGAGTTGTGATGGTGCCGATGGTGCTGGATTCGCGCTACCGGATGCTGGAGTATACGGGGGTGACGGCGGCGACTCCGAATGAGGCCGAGGTGGAAGCCGCGCTGGGCGTGCGGATTGGAGAGGATTGGAAGAAAGTTTCGCTGGCGGGAAAAGTGGTGATGGAGCGGATGCAATTGCAGTCGCTGCTGATCACGCGAGGGCGGGATGGGATGGTGGCGTTCGAGCGTGGGCGGGAGCCGCTGGATCTTCCGATTTTCGGTTCGGATGAGATTGCCGATGTCACGGGAGCGGGCGATACGGTGATTGCGGCTTTTACGGCGGCACTGGCCGCGGGGGCGAGCACGGAAGAAGCCGCGCAATTGGCGAATTACGCGGGAGGGATTGTGGTGATGAAGCGCGGAACCGCGACGGTGTCGCGCGACGAATTGTTGCGGGCGCTGGAAAAGGCGCCGCCGGCGACGAGAGTGCATTGATTGGCAATTTGCAATTGCCAATTGTCTATTAAGAACACTACGGCCGAGATTTTTCTTAATTAACGAAGCTTTGAAACTGCGAACTTTAAAAATTGCAAAACCTTAAATTGCAAAACAATGATAAGTTGCTGACGCGTACGGAGCTGCGCGAGCGCGTGGAACAATGGCGTCGCGAGGGCGCGAGGATTGTTTTGGCGAATGGGAATTTCGATCTTCTGCATGTGGGGCATGTGCGATATTTGCGGGGCGCGAAGGAATTGGGCGGGAAGCTGGTGGTCGCGATCAATTCCGATGAATCGGTACGCGCGCTGAAGGGCGACGGGCGTCCGATTATTCCTGCGGGGGAGCGCGCAGAGATTGTGGCGGCGCTCGAGGATGTGGATGCGGTGGTGATTTTTCCGGAGCTTGATGTGCGGGCGTTGATCCGGGAGATTCGTCCGGACGTTCAGGCGAAAGGAACGGATTACACGGAAGAGACGGTGCCGGAGAGGGATGTGGTGGTCGAGAATGGCGGGCGGGTGGCAATCGTGGGGGATGCGAAGAGTCATTCCACCAGTGAAATTATCGGGGCACGGCTTGCGCCGAGGCGGCCGTGAGCGAGGCGCTCGGAAGCTTGACGCCAGCGCAGCGAAATAATATCGAGCGAATCTTAGTGGTACGGCTCAGCGCGATGGGCGATGTGGTCCATACGTTGCCGGCGGTGCATTTCTTGCGTGCTGCATTTCCCGATGCTTATATTGGATGGCTGATTGAAGAGCGCTGGGCGGAACTGTTGTGCGCGGGAGGCGCGGCGCGGCGCGGTGCGCGGTCGGCGATGCGGCCGCTGGTGGATGAAGTTCACACGGTGAATCTGAAGGCTTGGAGAAGATCGGCGGTTTCGATTTCCACATTGCAGCAGATTGCGACAGTTCGGAACGACGTGCGGGGCGTGAGATACGACGTTGCGATTGACTTACAGGGTGCGATCCGTTCGGCAGTGCTGGCGCAGTGGTCCGGGGCAGGCGTGGTGTATGGAGCGGCGGCGCCTTGGGAATCTCCCGCGAGTTTGTGGTACACGCGCAAGGTGTTGACGCGAGGGCGGCATGTAATTGAGCAGAATCTTTCGCTAGCGGCGGCGGTCGGCAACGAGGCGCAGCCAGAGGTTCCGGATATTTGTTGCGATCTGCCGCATGATCCGAAAGCAGAGGCGCGCATCGAACAGCGGCTCGCGGAACGGGGGATTGAGGCTTTTGCCATTCTGAATCCGGGAGCGGGATGGGGCGCGAAGCGGTGGCCGGCGGATCGATATGGTGAGGTGGCGCGGGGGTTGGCGAAGCTGGGATTGCGGTCGATTTTGAATTTTGGACCGGGAGAAGATCAGTTAGTGCGAGGGTTGGAAGCCGCCAGCGGCGGAAATGCGGCAGGAATAAATTGCACGATTGCGGAGTTGATCGCGCTCACGCGGCGTGCGCGGCTGTTTGTTGGTGGCGATACGGGGCCGCTGCATTTGGCGGCGGCCTTGCGGGTTCCGGTGGTGGGGATTTATGGGCCGACGGATCCGGCGCGCAATGGGCCGTTTGGGACGCGGAGTGTGGTGTTGCGGAGTGCGGAGAGTGTAACCACGCACGCACGGTTTTCGGAGACGGAAGAGGGGATGTTGGCGATTGGGAGTGAGGTGGTGGTTGGGGCGGCGGAGAGATTGTTGGGCGAAGACGCTTTTGTTCGAAGACCCCGGGGCTAAAGCCCGGAGCTGTGAAAGGGACTTCATCGCAGCGCTGAAGCGCTGCGCCACCCAAAAGCTTTCCGTACCAAGAGCTTTCCGTACCCAAGACTTTTCCTCCCAAATTTTCCTCCCAACTTTCTCTCCCAAAAGCTTTCAATAAAGACACTCTCTTGACGTGATTGCAGGGAGCAATGCATCGTTCGATTCGGCTTAGATAAATGACTGAGTGGTCAAAAATCGCGAGGCGGATTCGGGTGCCGCTGGGATTTGTGCTTGCGGTGGTTTATTTTTGGCTGGCGCGGCCGTCGTGGGGATCGATGGCGATGGGTGCGATCGGAATTCTGCCCGGGCTCTTTATACGTGGCCTGGCTTCGGGGCATGTGCGCAAGAATGAAGAGTTGGCGACTTCGGGGCCGTATGGCTATACGCGAAATCCTCTGTATTTGGGATCGCTGCTGATTGGGATTGGATTTGCGGTGGCGGCGCGGAGTTGGTGGGTGGGGGTGGCATTGGTGGTGATGTTTTTTGCAATTTATCTGCCTGTGATTCGCGACGAAGAGATTTTTTTGCGGCAAAAGTTTCCGGAGTTTGAAGAATATGCGGGACGGGTGCCGAGGATGTTTCCGCGGATCGGGTTACGTGGTCCGGGTGAAAACGAAGAATTGTCGGGATTTTCTTTCGCGTTATATCTAAAACATCGTGAGTACAATGCATTGCTGGGAGCGCTGGCGATTATGGCCGTGCTGATGGTTAAGATTGTTTTTCTCCAGCGGCATTAGCTTTATAATAAGGCTCCGCCGCAGCGCTGAAGGCGCTGCGCCACCCAAGGGCAAAACTTATTCCAGACAAGGGTTCGGTGCAATCGATTTCAGTTTACTTCTGCGCCACCAGTTCCCTTGCCCGGGTTAACTCCGGCCGGGTGGAGTTTGAGCCGACGCAGACTTTGAGGAGCTGCGCGTAATAGTCGGAGGCTTCGGTTGGTTTGCCGGCGGCTTCGGCGGCGCGGGCTGCGCCAGCGAGGCCGTCGAAGCGGTTGGGATTGAACTTCAGGTCAGTTTGATACTCCGCCAGAGCTTGCTGCGGGCGCTTGGCTTCGAGCAACATGTCGGCGATCATCTCGCGGGCCGGGACACCTTCAGGCTCTTCGCCGAGCGAATCTTCTTTATCCGCGATCGGCCGCATGGCCTCGACTGCGTCGTCATCTTTGCCTTCGGAGAATGCAAGCCACGCCCGAGCTTGTTTCAGATCATCCGCAACCGCATCGGCGAATTCCGATTTCTCCGCCACCAGTTTTTTGTGAATGGCTTCCATCGCCTCGACATCCTTGCGAACTTCGTCGGGCTTGCGAAGATGCGCCGCGCCAACCGCCCGAGCCCAATACACGGTCGATTCTTCCGCAGTGTTCGCCACCTGGGTCGGCGGCAGGGCTGCCGCGCCTTGCCAGTCATGCATTTCGATGGGATAGAGCGCGCTTAACTTGGCCAGCATGGCCGCGTGCGGATCGAACCCCTTGCCGTACATATCATCTTTCTTGTTGGGCATGGCGCGGATCTCTTCGATCAGCGCGCGAGCGTCGGCATCGCGGCCGCTTTGCATGTAGGCGTAAAAGAGAAAATCCATGGCGTGGAATTGATGGCTTTCGCCGCCCATGCCCATGGCAGCAGTCTTGCGCGAGGCGGCGATGGACGCGAGATTGGAGTTAATGTCATCCTGCCAGAGGCCGACGCGAGCAAAAATGTGGGATGGCATGTGCAGGGCGTGAGGAGCGGCGGGCGCGACCTGAGCATAGCGCCGAGCGGCGGGTAGACCGAGTTGGGCAAGTTGCGGCTTGTCATAGCTATGGATCAAGTAGTGAGCCACGCCAGGATGGTCGGGTTCGATGGCGAAGAGTTTTTCGAGCACGGCGGCAGCGGCTTTGCGGTTGGCAAAGGTTGAGTCGTCGTGGGGCTCAGACGCGAGCAGAGAGAGCGCGTAGAAGGCGGCGGCTTCGTGATCGTCGGGATAAGTCTCGTAGACTTTCTTCATCGCATCGGAATAGGCCTTGGCGCGAGCCTCATGATTTAGTTTCTTGGAATCGGAGTAAAACGCTGCGATCGCGGCGATGTAGGCTTTCTCTCTCGGGGTGGTGGGACCATCGGTGGTTCTTGCTTCGTGAACTTCATCCATCCCGTGCTGGATGACTTTGGCGTCCGGATTGTTCCAAAGCTGATGCCAAAGGCTCATTGCAACGCCCCAGTGAGCCATTGCGCAGTTGGGATCGTCGGCGCCAATCTGGATGAATTCTTTTTCCGCCTCTTCATACCAGAAGGAATGCAACAAGGCCACGCCACGTGCGAAGGGCTTTTGCACGGCGGGTGCGCAGGAAACCGGGAAGCTGACGGTTCCCAATTGTGTTGCGGTCAAGTCTTCATGATGATGCTGGGCTTGATCGTCAGCGGCAACAGCGGCGCCGGCGAGTGAGATCAGCCCGAGTGAAACCAGAAAGAGACAGATTGGCAGCCACAGGATACGCTTCATAGGGACACCTGCTGAAAGGCGAGTGTAATGGGGTTGGCGCGGATGGGTCAAACGCTTGCCACGCGAAATCAAGAGAAAAACGACTTAGCCTTTTGACTTACGCGACAGCTTACCCTATTTTTCCACTAACGACTTACTCCTGCGATCTATATGCTTAATTTATTTCTGTTCCTGACATTTCTGTTACTCTCCATAGATGCAAATAGGAGTCGCCGCAGGTTGACGCGCCTTTCCGCCCAAACTTAAAGCAGTAACTTCACGTCACTCAATCAGTACATTCAGCGGACCAGGAGTACCAATGGGTTTGCACCCAGACTTAGAACAGCGCCACTCTTCTACCGAGATACCGGACTTAGACCCGCTCCGGCGAACTCTTGACGCAAACCAAGATTGGTACCAGGACATTGTGGAACACAGCCAGGATTTGCTGTGCATTCACAATCTTGAAGGCCGCCTTTTATCGGTCAATCCGGCACCAGCTCGTGCTCTCGGCTATAGCGTGGACGAGCTTTTGCGAACCTCTATGCGTGAACTCGTGGTGCCGGAGTTTCGCCTTCAATTCGATGCCTACCTAGCGGAGGTCGGACGCACAGGTCAGTCTCACGGGTTAATCAACCTGATTACACGGGCCGGCGAGCGCCGTGTTTGGAGATACTACAGCACGCTTCGAACGGAGGGCGTGGCTCACCCGATCGTGCGTGGAATCGCGCACGATATCACTGAGCAGTTTCGCGCAGAAAAGTCGATGCGCGAGATCAGCGAGAAATTGCTATCCGAAGTGCGGAAGAGCGAGGTGACTATCCGGGAGCTCCAACTCTTTCGGACTCTGCTTGACAACAGCAACGATGCGATCGAGGTCCTGGATCCGAAGACGTGTCGTTTTCTGGATGTGAATGCAAAGGCCTGCGAGGATTTAGGCTACAGCCGCGAAGAACTGCTTTCCATGAAAGCGTCCGACATCAATACGCAGATGACCGAAGCTGCAATTGAGACGCAACGAGAGAAATTGGAGACGAACGGATCGCTGGTATGGGAGAGCATTCACCGGAGAAAGGATGGAATCACCTTTCCGGTGGAAGTGAGCATGAAGTTGGTGAGATTAGATCGCGACTACGCGATTGCCGTTTGCCGCGATTTGACCGAGCGCAGGATGGCGGAATCGCGCCTGAAGGCGACCGAGGAACGAAATCAACTGGTGCATGAACGAGCACCGGTCGGGATCTGCTGGGTGGAAAGTAAAACAGGGCGGCTGCTAAGGGTAAATCCAAAATATTGTGAAATCGTAGGGCGGACGGAAAAAGATCTGTTGAATCGAGATTTCCAGAGTCTGACGCATCCAGATGACTTGCCGCGCAACCTGGAGAAGCTGCGGCAGCTCAGGGATGGGGAGATACGCAGCTACGAAATCGAAAAGAAATATTTCCGACCGGATGGCTCGGTTCGATGGGTTCATGTGGAGGCGGCAGCGACGTGTCCCGAGGGACAATTGCCGGTTTGGCATATGGCGATTGTGCAGGACGTCACCGAGCGCAAGCGGGCGAAAGAACGGCTGCGCGAATTCGAGCGAGTGGTAGAAAATCTGGAAGAAATGGTGGTGGTGGTCGACCGGAGTTATCGATACACCCTCGCCAACAAGGCATTCCTGCGGTATTGGAACTTGGGTGAAGAACAGGTGGTGGGACATTCCGTGGCCGAGGTGATTCAGCAGGAATTGTTTGAAAGTGTGGCTCAGAGCAAATTGGACGAGTGCTTTCGGGGCAATGTGGTGAAATTTGAGGCGACCATTCGTTATCCGACCCTGGGGTCGCGGGACATCTCGTTGAGCTATTCTCCGGTGGAGGGAGCCAGCGGAGTGGAACGGGTGGCTTGTGTAATGCGGGATGTCACGGAACAGAAGAAAGCAGAGCTGGCGTTACGAGAAAGCGAAGGACGAGAACGGTCAAGAGCCAAGGAGTTAGAGACGGTGCTGGAAGCGGTGCCGGTGGCGGTGTGCATTGCACATGATCGGGATTGCCAGCGGATTACGGGAAACTGGGCGGCGTACGAGCAGCTGGGTTTGCCGCAGGGCTCAAATATTTCTCATAGTGTTGTACCCGACGAGCGGCCGGCGTTCCGCTTACTGGAGAATGGAGTGGAAGTTCCGCCGGAAATGTTGCCCATCCAGCAATCGGCAGCCACGGGAAAGCCGGTAAACCGCCGCGAGCTTACGTTGCAGTTTCAAGATGGCAGCAAGAAAGAAACGATCGTCAAAGTGGTTCCCTTGTTGAACGAAGAAGGCCAGCCGCGAGGGGCCGTAGCAGCTTCGGTGGACGTAACCGAATTGAGGATGGCGGGGGAAGCATTGCGGCAGAGTGAGGAGCGGTTTCGTGTGGCGCTGAAGCATTCTCCNNTTCAACCTGGACCTCGATTTGCGCTACACGTGGATGTACAGCTCGTGGCCAGCAGAGGCGAGCGAATCTTACCTGGGAAAAACACCTCATGCCTTCTTCGGTCGGGAGGAAGGTGAGCGCGTGATGGAAAACCGGCGAGCGGTGCTGAGAACGGGACAGGGATTGCGTCAGTTGAACGAGGTACACATCAAGGGTAACAAGCGCTACTTAGATACCACGATTGAGCCGGTTTTCGATCTGGCGGGCGCGGTCGTGGGGCTCACGGGCGCAAGCATGGATGTGACGGAGCTGCGCGAGGCGACCGATGCCTTGCGCGAAGCGCAGGGCAAGCTCACGGAAGAGAAGCTCTATCTGGAACACGAGATCGACACCGAACTAGGGTTTGGGGAAATCATTGGGCGGAGTGCTGCGCTGAAGGAAGTGATGGCGAGCGTGGCGAAGGTCGCGACGAGCGACGCCACAGTGCTGCTGCTGGGTGAAACCGGCACCGGAAAAGAGCTGCTTGCACGCGCCATTCACCGGAACAGCAAGCGCAAAGATAAAGGCTTTATCAAGCTGAACTGCGCGGCCATTCCATCCGGACTGCTGGAGAGCGAGTTGTTTGGCCATGAGAAGGGCGCTTTTACGGGTGCGATCGCGAAGAAATTGGGAAGGATCGAACTCGCCGATCAAGGAACGTTGTTTCTGGATGAAATCGGCGACATCAGCTTGGAGCTGCAGCCGAAACTATTGCGTGCTATCCAGGAGCAGGAGTTCGAGCGTTTGGGAAGCGCAAGGACAATCCAGGTCAACGTGCGGATGATCGCTGCGACGCATCGGGNNCAGGATCAGGAGTTTGAACGGCTGGGGGGCAATCAGACGCTCAAGGTCAATTTCCGGTTAGTGACCGCCACCAATCGAGAGTTGCGACGCAGCGTTGAGCAGCGGGAATTCAGGAGCGACCTTTACTACCGGTTGAATGTGTTTCCGATACGAATGCCACCCTTACGGGAACGGCGCGAGGATATCCCGCTGCTCATTGAGCACTTCTTGCGAAAATNNGGCCGGGGAATATCCGCGAGCTGGAGAAGTTTGTGGAGCGCTCCGTGATACTGACCCCGGGAACGGTGTTGCAGGTGCCGTTGAGCGAACTGTTAACTTCGGCAGCGAAGGGTAGCGGGAAGACGCTTCGAGAGCGGGAACGCGAACGCATCCTGCAGGCACTTCGGGAATGTAATGGCAAGATGGGAGGTCCGGAGGGGGCGGCGGCGCGCCTCGGATTAAAACGGACGACGCTGCAATCAAGGCTTGGGCCGTTGGGAATCGATCCCAGCAATTTTCGCGATTAAGCCTTGGCGACGGAGTTGGCCGGAAGCGTGGAGTCAGGTATCCTTCTGAAATGACGCCTCGATTTAAGCGCATCCTGGAAGCGGCCGCCTGGTTTGTGGCGGGCTTTGTGACTCACCTACTCCTGCACCACTATCATCATATCGGTTAGAAGTGCGGTTCGAGTGCGAGTTCCGAATTGTGAGCCCGTATTTTGATTCAGAGCTANNGATGAGGATTACGATTTCCAGCAGCAAAAACGTCCCTCCGACAGGAGGGACGTTTTTGCATAAAAAGCTGCCTGCATCCCGTGGCGCTTACTTAGGTTGCTGTTGCTGATCGGGAGTGGTGGTGGTGTTTGGAGAGCCGCTGGAAGCCAACTGCTCCAGGTCATTCTTGAGTAAACTAATTTCGACCCGGCCGCCGCTCATGTGCACGGTCTTCCCATTCTCGTCGGCGGTAGGGGTTGGAGCGTTGCCCATTCCGACCAGATAGATTCGGTACACGGGGATTTCGTTATTAAGCACGAGGTAACGAACCACGGACTCCGCCATCTTCTGAGAATTCGTGATCGCCATCTGACCCTTGCCGGAGGAGAAGCCCTGCACTTCAATGATGTAGCCGCGCTGGCCCTTCACGCCAGTCGCCATGCCGTCCAGCGCGTCCTTCGCGTTCTTGCTTAGGACAGTCTGACCGGGCTTGAAACGAATTTCAGTTTGGTTCGATGCCTTGTATTGATCGATGTTGCCGACAACGGTCTCCACCGTCTGAATGCGAGTGGTGGCCTGCTGGGCGGTCTGCTGCGCCATGGTGGCTTTGTTGCCAGCATCGACCGCGTGCTGATCCGCTTCGTTGGCTTTGTCGGAGGCCATCTTGATGCCAGCCTGGGCGCGGGAGTCAGTATCCCGGATCGCCTTGCTGTTGGCGGCAGTCAAGTCATCGAGTTCGTTGACCCGATCCCGGATGGGCTCGGTTTGACGCTTGACGTAATTCTTGCGCGCAAAAGGATTGGCCCTGCCCCAGAAGCCTTCCCGTGCGGGGGCTTGCAGCGGCTGCTTACCGGTTCCATTGGTGTTGTTCATGTTGTCCGTCGACTGCGTGGTTTGCGACGCGGCTGGCGGATTGGATTGATCCTGAGGCGCTAGAGACGTCGCTTGCGCCAAGGCCGGAAAAGCCAGGACGGCGGCCAGAGGCAAAGTAGCGAGTGAAATCACTTTCATAAGAAACTTCCTCCATTTTGGGGGAGCGTTTGAGCTCCAGTCCAGCACGCCGAAACCGGCGTGTTGCGTGATTTGAAACTGCGTCCCCTAAAACTGCTGGGCCTGCGGTGACGCGACGCAAACCCATAATCCAAGTCAGGCACTGTAAAAAGCCGTGGGTACCCACGATTCCTACTACAGGTTCGATGCCAAATCCGGGTCTGCGGTTGAACCGCTAAGCTATTGAGCCCTAAGATATTGTACCGCTCGGTCGATTCCTTGGATAGGTGCAGGGGTTTGCGCACGGTAATTTTGGCAAACCTGATATAAAAACTGCGTGGACGACCGGCAAATTTCTATGCGGAGAGAAATCTTGGGAATATTCATTCGCGGCAAAGAGAAAGAGAAAGCGCGATGCAGATCGATTTCATACACTCAAATCACAAAAGCAATCGGGACCGCGCTATTGCTCTGCGCCAGCTTGATTGCGAAGTCCCAAGTGATAGCGCACGGAAATGCTGTGACGGATTCCTCGCACATCTCTTCTTCGAACATGGCTCCCTCGAACGTCGCCTCCTCGAACATGGCTTCGTCGAACATCTCGGCCGAACGTATGAAGGAATACTCGGATATGGCAGTGAAGTGGATGCAGCAATATCTGCGTATCGATACCACGAATCCGCCGGGTCATGAAATGCGCGCGGTGGCTTTCTATAAAAAGATTCTCGATGAGGAAGGCATTGAGAATCGAGTATTCGAATATGCACCGGACCGCGGCGACTTGTGGGCCACGCTGCGGCACACGACGGAGAAGGCGGAGCGGCCAATCATCCTGCTCAATCATATGGACGTTGTTACGAGCGATCCGGCGCATTGGCGGGTTCCGCCATTCAGCGGCGAGATTAGAGATGGATGGCTGTGGGGCCGTGGGGCGCAGGACATGAAAGACGAGGGGCTGGCACAGTTGGTGGTAATGATGATGTTGAAACGCGAGAAGATTGAACTTGACCGGGACGTGATTTTCCTCGCCGTGGCAGATGAAGAAGCCGACGGCACGGGGACTGACTGGTTCATCGCTCACGAGCGCGACCTGCTGGGGAATGCACGGTTCTTGATCAACGAAGGCGGAGAGAATCTGCTCGAGCACGGACGGGTAAAGTATGTGGGCGTGGATGTAGGCGAGAAGACGACTTTCTGGCTGCACGTGGTGGCGCACGGGCGGCCGGGGCATGCATCCCGGCCAATCGAGGATTCGGCGCCGAACCGGCTGGTGCATGCGCTGAACAAAATCATTGCTTACCGCACTCCGTTGAAAGTATTGCCGGTGGTCGAGGAGTTCTTGCGCGAGATGGCTCCCTATGAACCTCCGGCGGAGGCGAAAGAGTATCGCAATATTCGGAAAGAAGTTGAGGATAAGAAATTTCAGCAAGATGTGGAGAAGGATGAGTCGTTGAACTTTTTGCTGCGCGATACGATTGCGCTGACCATGCTGGGAGGGTCAGAACAGACGAATGTAATTCCGCCGGAAGCTTGGGCCAATTTGGACGTGCGTATTTTGCCGGGTGGGGATCCGAAGGCGTTGCTTGAGCAGATTCGGGAAGTTGTGGACGATCCTAGCGTCACCGTGGAACCGTTGAACGCCGAATTCCGCGAGGCTAACTATTCGCCGACTAATACAGCGTTGTACGAAGCCATCCGGGAAGTCTCGGCTAAGTATTTTCCCGGCACGCCGGTGGTGCCACACATCACCAGCGGCTACACGGAGAATCAGCGCTACCGGCCTTTAGGGATCGATGCGTATGGGTTCAATCCTTATACCGCAACCGAAGAAGAGGGTAATACGGAGCACGGGAACGACGAGCGGATTCGGGTGGAGGAAGTGCTAAGTGGGCCCAGGATTTTGTTCGACGTGGTGGCCGCTGTGGCGTCGAAATGAATTCGTTCAGGGGACGATCCAACCAACAATCATCGTGTTCCTAGAAACGCCCTGACGCAAAAGCGGGATCGGCTAGCGCCGTGCGTTAGTCCGCCGACATGGCGAAGTTATTGCGGTCGGAATGCGTGAGCACGGCCTGCTTCAATTGCGAGTCCACTTCGTCCGCAATGGTAATCACGTCTTTGAGCACATTGCTGAAATCCACCCGGTTGAGATTATTCTGAAGCGTATTGAAGATGCTAACCTGCAGGATCCGCGACTCTTCCACCACCATCGCTGCGGTGTAGCCCTGTTCGCGGCGCAGTTCGCCGTGCTGGCGAGCCGGGAGAGAGATCTCCGCTTTTCCGGTTCGAGGAAGACGCAAGCGATCAATGAGATCAGCGATCAGATTCGGAAGATGACCGGTGCGGTCGCTAAAACTCAAGGGGATACAAATCAGTTCTTTGTCGATCTCCACGAGGTTCATCCAGGTCTGAATCACCGCGTCCAGGTTATCTTCCAGGATGGAAGCCACAGTTTTGGTGGGCAGCGGCCGTCGCGGGACGGGGTTCGCCAGGTTCCGATGAAGGGTTTCTCGTAGCACAGACACTTCGACTGGCTTTTGGAGGATCTCGTCGGCCTGTAGGCGGATCGCGGCCAGCGCTTCGTCGAGTGCCGGGTACCCGCTGAGCAGAAGGTTGGTGGCCTTCGGATGCATATGTCTCATCGCGCTAACGACGGTAAATCCGTCGCCAGCCTGAGGCATATGAAGGTCAGAGAGAAGCGCGTCAAAGTGCTCTGAGCAGATGTGAATAAGTGCTTCGCGCACGTTCGCTACGGCGACCACCTCGAAGCCGTCACGTTCCAGCACTGTCTGCAGCATCCCACGCACAGCATCGTCGTCCTCGGCCAGGAGAATTCTAGGCATCTTCTACCTCTTTCTGCCTCCCCTGATGAAGCACCTTAGCTTCTAACTAAGAGTACAGAGAGTATAGATAGGTGCCGAACCTATGTATGGTCAATACAGCTCACAATTGTTTAAGTTAGTAACATAATAAGTACATATACCTATAAGCGCTAAATTGGTTCGTAACCACAAGTGTTACTTATCGAATGGGCGGATGCAATTCTAGGGTAAAAGCGAAGCGGGCTGCGGTTCGCCGGGGGGATATTAGCATTTGCACATCAAACTGAGGAGTAAGGACTTACCCGTCAGCGCAATGTTTCTCGTACTGTTCGAGGATAAAATGGTCGGTCATGCCGGCGATATAATCGCAGACCACGCGCGGCAACGATTCTTGTTCCGCTTTCTCCCGATAATAGTGCGACAAGGCTGACGGGTTAGTCATCCAGAAGTCGAACAGTTCGGTCACGACGCGTTCGGCGTCATCTTTCTCTTCTGCCAGCGACGGACTGTAATAGAGATTCTCGTAGA
>PLUJ01000304.1 GCA_003165455.1 Acidobacteriaceae bacterium
TATGTGGTTCAGCCGCAAGGCACCAAGAACACTGTGCTACGCATCGATGCGCTCTTCAAAGAAGATTTCCGCCGCGTCTCCCATCAATCCGATGGGTCGGTTGAAACAGCGGAATACAAGGACATCCGCGAACATCTCGATACCATCGAGGTAATGAAGCAGCAGGATCGCGAAGCCAAACAAGAGCGCCAGGAAAGATTAGCGAAGAAGGAGGCACCGACAATGCCGAACGCTGCGGTGGCCCCCGCCCTGCAGTCTTCCTCGCGTCCCGATACGCAGCGAGTGGAGATTGAGGATGTGGAGAGCAACTCCGATGCGAACCTGGCGAATTCCGCTTCGCCCACGCCAGCGGGACAGGCCAGCGCAGCGCCGGGATCAAGCGGTTCTTCCGAGGACAAAAATCCAGCGGGACTGACTTTGGAGCAGCGTATACAGCTTGTCCGCAAGCAAGTTGCGCGTGTGGTGAAATCGCCGGGCGCCGCGCTTAAGTCAGCACCGTTCCACACTGCGAGCACGCTGGTACTGTTAAATCCGGGCGCAGAGGTTCTTATCGTGATTTCTACCCCCTACTGGTACGGGGTGGAAACGCACGAAGGTCAGCACGGGTGGATGATGCGCGACCAACTGGAGATACCGTGAGCGGGTGGACATACAGACCTTTAGTCGTGCTGTTAATGGTTGGCTGCGTCGCGCTCAGTTATGCGCAGGAGAGCGGCAACGAACGCAGCTTTCCACAGTCCAAGGCGGCCATTGAAAAGACCCTGCGAGAGATGCAGTCTACGGCGGGCCGACTGCCCGTGCTTGATGGCTTTGCGAATCCCACGACGCATCCTTTGGATCACTACCAACGCGGATACTATCAATCGAAGTTTCAGGTCAGCAGCTCACCCTCGGGCGGGTCGGTGGTCCGCGTAAGCGTGGAGGTTACCGCTTATTATGTCGATCCGTCGGGCGCCAAGTCGGGCTATCAGTTGTTGCCATCAAACGGGCGTATCGAGGCTGATCTTCTGGATCAACTTTCCGACCAACTCGCCGCTGGTGGGCCGGGGGCGGCTCGGCCTTCTCCCGCAACCGACGCGTCACTAGGCGCAGCCCCCAAGCGAACGGCGCAACCTCCCGCACCGGCACCCTCTGGCGCATCTTCTGCTACTCCATCTTCTAATGTTGCGTCCTCTGCTGTTGCATCTTCTGCTACTTCTGCCCCAGCCTCGGATGAGCCGAATGTGTCGGCTCCAGTACCACGGCTGCCGGAGATTCGAAGCGGCGTTTCCTCATCCCTGGCAGGAAGTTTGGCAGAGCAGGAGAAGGCGCGATCGCAACCCGGCGCGAAAAAAATAGAAGACAAGAACGCTGGCCCGCTGCAGACCGAACTGGATAGTCTGCAAGAGATTCTCAAGAACCAGGCGCATCCTAAAAATCTGGTTGCGGTGAAGAATTCTGGAACCCCAGTGGTTTCATCGGCCAGTTTGAATGCGAAAACGTTGTTCCTGGCCAGTATTCACGACGAGTTCGAAATGCTGGATTTCAACCGGGATTGGGTTCATGTGAAGATCTCGGGTTTGTCCCGGGGATGGATTTGGCGAAATAATTTAGAAATGCCGGATAATGTTCCGGACGGCGATGCACCTCCAAGTGCAGGCGCTGCGCCCACGGCGACAACGCTTTTTCATGTTTCCCGCGAGGAAGTTGCGCCGTTCCCAGGAGACTGGGAGCCGCTGCGGGGGAAGAATGTGAAGATCGTTTCGGTGGAGCAGACCGACGAGAACGCGAAGGACCTGGATCCAAAGCTCAGGCTGGAGTTTGCCAAGTCGGTATTGGATAAAGATTACGCGGAGCTGGCGCAGAAAAAACAGGAAGGGATTGTGCTCATCTTCGATTCGGTCGATGGCGGCATGATCGCGGCGACGTTTCCGACCCTTCAACAATGGAAGTCTGGGAGTATCTCCGACGCGGCGCTTTGGCACCAATGTTTCTTCGATCCGCCGGAAACTTTCACAGGCGCTCCAACGGCAGCGGCGGCGAGTAAATAGCGGATTTAGTTCCGACTCGGGAATTGCGGTTCGGAATTTTAGCTTGACTTTGGACTGGCATTCAGATTACCTATGCAAGGCTTGAAGTATAGTTTTATTAGCCACCATCCCGAACACCTGTGAGCACGATGGCACAACCCTTCGACGTTTTTCGCAGGCGGACGACTTCCCTCCTGCGCGACTATTCCGAACTGATGAAGGCACGCGTTACCACGTTGATCGTGATGACGGCATGGTGCGGATACTATTTTGGCGCACAGAAAGCCGGAGTCTCTTCGCTTTCGTGGGGACTGTTTCATGCCTTGCTGGGAATTGGGTTGGTGTCAAGTGGAACGGCAGCGCTGAATGAAGTGATGGAGTACAAGGTGGACCGGCATATGCGCCGAACGGCGCAGCGTCCGTTACCCACGGGGCGCATGAGCCTGCTTCACGCAACGACGGCTGGATTACTCGCGACTTTGGGCGGCTCTATCTACCTTGCGGTATTCACCAATCCGCTTACCGGACTGCTTACTCTTCTGACTTCTGTGGTTTATCTGGCTGCTTACACGCCGCTGAAACGTATTTCTCCAATCTGCACGTTTGTCGGAGCTTTCCCCGGGGCGATGCCCGGAGTGCTGGGTTGGACGGCTGCTCGCGGCAAGCTCGAGTGGAGCACGCTGATTTTGTTCGGGATTCTTTTCGTGTGGCAGTTTCCCCACTTCTTCTCGATTGCGTGGCTCTATCGCGAAGATTATGCGGCAGGTGGAATTCGTATGCTGCCGGTGGTCGAAGAGGATGGGCGATCAACCGCACGGCGCATCCTCGCTTACTCGCTGATTCTGATTCCGCTCAGCATTCTGCCCAGCATCTTCGGAATGGCCGGCAAGATTTATCTGGTCGGGGCGTTAGTGCTGGGAATCGCGCTGTTTTATTTTGGAGCGCGGCTGGCGTTTCTAAAGCTTCCTCTTAACAATCCACGCTCGAAGATGTTCGCCCGCCATGTATTGCAGGCGACGGTAATCTATCTCCCACTGCTATTTGCCCTGATGATGGGCAACTCGCTGAAGCCGTAAGCAACTCCGCGACATCACTGAAGCGCGCTGCCAATGGTCGAGAAGACGGTGTTGGAGCTGGCTCCGATCAGCTGCATTGTTCCCATCACAATGACCAGAATCACCGCCAGCATCATGGCATACTCCGCCACGTCCTGCGCTTGTTCTTCGTACCAGAGTTTGCCCGCCAGATAAGCCGCGGTCTTTCCTTTTCCTTCTTTCGCTTTCATATATTCAATTCCTGTTTCATGCGGCGGAAGCTCGGGAGGAGCGACTGCTGGAGTGTTGGATGCTTAGCCCCCATGGGTCACTCTCCGCGGCAACCATTTGCAGGCCCACCTGATGTTCGTGCTCTCCCACTTCGCGTGTCCACATCACAGTGAATTCGATTCGCCGCTTCCGAAAGAGCACGACCACGGTATCTTGAATATTCAATTTGTGGCGAATCCCCCCGAGTCGCGCTCCGCTCGGCGTTAGGTCGAGGGTATGTGCCAATACTTCAAAGGGTGCACCGGATGCGTCTTTCCCACGCACTCGCACGGGTAGTACACCGGAAACACGGTCCTGCTTGCGCCTTGTTGTTTTCTGCTGAGCTAGATTCATTAGAGTTCGAGGAGTTTGGTATTTGAATCGGTGAAGTCTGGAACCAGTTTGCGGCATAGGCACGCGGATTGGAATGGCCCCGAAGAGTGAGGCACGAAGGTAATCAGATATAGAACTTCCGACGGCGTGCGTGAAGCGCAGCCGGGATTTAGGACGGCAAAGTTGACGGGTCCAGCGGTGATCGCAGCCGATGCGCGGTATAGTCGTTCGTTATGAATAGACGCAATTTCATTTCAACGACGATGGCGGCTGTGGTCGCAGGGTCGCTCCGTTCTCGGGGGGCTGTGGTCTCAGCGCATCAAGGGCTCAACGCGGTTGCATCGGCCGATTCGCAGGCTATTCTGCACAATCATAGTCTGGCGCTGGACCGGCACAGGTTCGGGGTGAACTATACGCCGTCGAAAAACTGGTGGTTCTGCTGGAATGAATGGGATGCGGATCCCATCAAGCGAGATTTGGATGCTATCGCGGCGCTGGGAGCAGATCATCTTCGCATTCTGCTGATCTGGCCCTACTTTCAACCCAACCCGAAATGGGTAAGCCCGTTGCATCTGGAGCGGTTCGATCAACTGCTAACGCTGATGGGCGAACGCCATCTGGATGCGGTTGTGACGGCGTTCACCGGACAGCTGAGTGGATGGTTTTTCTTACCGCCGTTCAACAAGGCCGGATCTGGTTTCTATGCGGACGCTGCAATCTGGAGCGCGCAGGAGTTATTCATTCGAGAACTGGCGCGCGTGATGAAGGCAAAGAACAACATCATCGGCTTCGACTTTGGAAATGAGATCAACACCTGCTGGAGCGCGGAGCCGGCCGTGGGCGACGCATGGATGGCGAAAATGTTCGCGCTCATGGAGAGAGTTTCTCCCGATCACGTTCATGTGAATGNNGCGCTGGCGGCGCGGCCCATGCCGACCATGCATTGCTATCCGTACTGGTCGGGGGCGCTGAAGTTTGGCGGCCCGATGGATCCTCCGAGTACGAAATTGCTGGCCGCCAATGCCGCGCTGATCCGGTCGTATGCCGTCGACGCTCGAAAACCGGTATGGGCGGAAGAGTTCAACACCTGCATCGAGTTATTG
>PLUJ01000230.1 GCA_003165455.1 Acidobacteriaceae bacterium
ACCAAACAAGCACATTCGATCGAGCAGTGGACAACCTCGCAGGCATACGTGTTCGCCGTCATCTGCCTTCTGGTTGGAATCGCCGCTGGCTGGTTCATTCGCGGATCTCAGAACCCAGCGTCGGCCATGGCGGAAACGGCGGCAGCATCGTCCGCCCCGATGGGAAACAGCAGCGCTGCACCAGAAACTCCAACCCCGGCTCAGATGCAGCAAATGGCCGATACGCAGGCTGCGCCGCTACTCGAGAAGCTTAAGGCGGACCCGACAAACACAAAGCTTCTGGAAAATGTTGGCGATATTTACTATGACGCTCATCTCTTTCCCGCATCGATTGATTACTATCAGCGTTCGCTGAAAATTGACCCGGCCAACACCGGCGCTCGTACCGACATGGGCACCGCTTATTGGTACTCCGGCAATCCTGATGCCGCCATCGAACAATTTCAAAAATCTCTAACCTATGAACCGACCAAGGCCAGTACCTTATTCAATCTAGGGATTGTCGAGTGGCAGGGCAAAATGGATATCAACAAGGCCGTTGCAACATGGCAACACTTGCTGGATACAAACCCGAACTACGAAGGCAAAGGCAAAGTGGATGAGCTCATAGCGCAAGCGCAAAAGCATTCGGGTGTAAAGCCAGGTACTCCGGCAAAACCGTTGCAATAACACTCATTCAATCCTGCGAACGGAACACGTTCGCACTACTCAGTCGTTGATTTTCCGAAAGGCGCTATTCCGCCTATCGTTTACCCGGCACCGGTACCTTGGCGCTAACCGCAGGGGTCACGGTGCCGTCGGCATTGTGATTGTAATTATGGCAAGTCAGTGTGCACGTATTGCTGCCGCGATTGTAAGAAATAGGAGAACGGAAATAACCCCCGCCGGAACCAGCGTTTTCAGCGACCACCTTCAAGTCGAAATTGACCAGCCGATCCCCTAACACGTTCGAGGAATTTGCCTCCATGCCATGTGCCGTGTGGCATACCGAGCAGGAGAATCCGGCATTGATGTGAAGCGAGTGCTTGCTGAAGCTCGCATTCGACATGACGTTATTCAGGTCATGGCACTTCGCGCACAGCGAATAAGGTCCTCCCGAGGCTGGGTCGACGATCGGAGGCAGTAGATTTTGTATAGCCGTTCCCGGACCCGCCGCGGGCGGCAGGCCCGGGGCCACCTGGCTGAACTCGTAACGCCGCTCCAGAATATGCGAGAACTGAGAGCCGTGCGGCCCGTTCGGCCCGGTGCCGCCGAATTCGCGATTGTCGTCGCTATTATGACAGTCGGTGCAAAGAATGCGCGCTGTAATCGGACGCCCCGGGGTGCGGCCATCCAAATTCCACATGAACTTAAGCAAGCTTGGCTGCGGCAGCCCACTCTTGCTCTCGGTCATGACCGGATGGCTCGATTTCGCCGTGATCCCGAATTGAGGAATCAAATTCAGTTCATCGCCGCTCGTCGTCGCCCGTACCGGAGCGTACCCGAACGCTGCCAATACCTGTTTGCCCGTGCTCGTGCCGTGGCAGCGCAGACAAGTCTCGTATTGGTTGAGGGCTGGATCCACCTCCGTAATTCCATCCGTTGCACTAACGCCGATCGTTCCGGCCTGTGATCCCCGTATCGCTGTGGATGCAAAAGAAAGCGTCTGCTGCGCCGCGTGTGGATTGTGACAATCGACGCACGTGGCATGCCGGTCGTTCTTGAGTACTAAGCTTTCTTCCTCGCTGTGCTTGTTGTTACCCGCTGGAAAGGGATGGCCTGTCTTGGCAAACTCCGCGAACACATTGGGAATTGCTGGGGAAAGGTTGCTGCCGCCATTGTGGCAAGTGATGCAATCCTGGGTTGCGGCATCCATATTCGGAACCACCGGGAGTGGTCCGCTTAAAAGTTGCGGACCGCCCGGAGCGTTATGCGGGGTGTGGCAGGAAAGACAGGCGTTTTGGTTGACCGTACTATACGGTCCCACCTTGGCTCCCTTGGATAGCTTGTGCGCGGCCATCGCATGGATGCTTTGCCGCCAGGCAGTGAAGGGGTTGTATGTGCTGGCCTGCGAGTGACCGGTTCCTGCGACCGTATTCGCTCCAGTGTTCGCAGTGTGAACTCGGGTTGCACTGATGTCGGAGGGTTGGCTCACATGGCATGCCAGGCACATTGCGGAGTTTGCATTGTTCATCACCAGAAAATTCTGCGCCACCGGATCGATTGCCTGCACGTGCGGATTGTGGCAGCTATTGCATTGCACGTTACCGCCGATTAATTGCACCGCCGCATTGCCCGTACTACCGCTGCATAAACTTGAGAGCAGATTGTCGTTCGTGCAATTCAAAGGCAATTTGAAATTAAAAGGATGGATGCCCTGCAGTGTCCCAATGAATAAATCCTGACTATTCATTGCACCAGTCATCTTGAGCCCCGTATAAGGTACATTCGTTCCCGGCGCAACCGTGCCGTCATGGCAACTCAGACACAAATTGCTGGCGGAGCCGAGCACCGGCTCCTGCTCCTGGTTCACCTCGGTGGGGCTCGTATAAAGCGTGTAATTCGATTCTGTCGAGAGGGTTTGGCTCCATAGCGGCAGGTTCGGCAAGCTATTTCTGGCCAGGCCAGAGTGCGGAGCGTGGCAGAACTGGCACGCGGGCAATGGCCCGCTGACCGGGCCCGGGCTTCCCGGTCCCAGATTGTGAATGCCCAGCACATCCTCCTGCGTTTGCCCTTGTAAAGCGGCTGACATGGCCAGGAGCAATAAGCTGATCACGAAAAGAGTTTTCATCGTGATCCTCCCTGCGCCGCTTTCGCCAGTCCGTGATAGCGAAACACCTGCACTCGCCGGTTGAAGGAATCCACCACGAAAACACGATCGTCATGGTCGATGAATAATCCAGAAGGCAACTGGAATTCGCCGAGTCTTACGCCTCGTTTTCCAAAGAAATATAACAAGCGGCCTTCGCGGTCGAAAACCTGCACCATTCCCGAGAGACCATCAACAATGTACAAATGGTCTTCCGAATCCACCGCAACGCCTTTTGGACGGAAAAGTTGCCCTGGGGAATCGCCAATCTGGCCCATCATTCCCTCGGCGTTTCCGCTGCGGCCAAACCATTGCACGCGGAAATTCATGGCGTCCACCACCAGCAAGTTGCCGCCGTCGAGGTGCAGTTCCGTGGGATAGTAAAATTCACCGCCTCCGCTGCCATGCTTGCCGATGGTTTGCATTACGTGGCCCTGCATATCCAGCACATAGATCTTGTCTCTCAGCGTGTCGCTTACATAGATCTTCCGCTCCGCCGAATCTACCGCGATACCTGTTGGACGTTTAAAAAATCCCTCACCGCCTTTCAAACTGCCGAGCGCATGCCGGTACTTTCCGCTGGCATCGAAGACGAATATCTTTCCTGACTCCGAGTCGGTCACGTAGATATTGTCTTGCGCGTCCACCGCCACACATTGCGGAGACCGCATCGCATCTTTCTCTTTTTCGTTACGCTCGATGAACTTATACTTGTGCCGCGCGAAGTCGACNNTCCCGCCGCTCCCGGATCGGTTACGATGGCGCGCCCCTTGGAATCGACGGCAATGCTGTAGGGACGAATCACCATCCGATACTCGGGTTCGCCCGCGACAGCATTCAAAACCTTGATCCAAAATTTAGGTTTCCCCAGAACTTCCTTTTCAGAGCTGAAGCTTCGCTCAAAGGTCAGCTTGCGGCCTCCTTCCAGCAGCAGGTCTGGCGGAGTTGGCACAACGGCAGGATTGTTTTTGTTCGCTGCTCTGGCGGGACAAGGCAGAGACGTCAACGCAAGGAGAATGACGCAGGCAATTCCACACAGACTCCGGATCCATCTTGACATCCCGGCTAGAATCCCTTCNNCCATCTGGAAACCCCAAACGAGTAGGAGGTCAACATACTCGGTAATGTGTTGGAGGAACTGATGGTCTGGTTGAACTTGGTAAAGCCCGCCGAGAATAACAGCTTCCTGTACTGATATGTGGCTAAACCGTAGTAGTTGGTCGATCCGTTATTCGACAGCAGCAGCGGACTCGTGGTGCCGCTTAGCGAACGCGTCCATGACGTGCTGATTACCATCCGTTTCACCGGATTAACGCTAAGATTGACGCCATAACTTGTTCCGTCATAAATGATCGCATTGCCGGGAGATACCACCGCCGCCGGAACCGGCGTCGCGACCAGTCCAGTCGCTGTAAGAATCGACACCCCGTTGGACTTCGTATAGTTGCCCGACAACGTGGCCCTTGTCCCGATCAGCATCATCGAGACGCTCTCGCCATGATTTCCGTCTCCGGATTGTTGCTCAAACACGCTTTTCGTGGAGTTGAAGACCACCACCCAGCGAACATCGTGTTTAAACTCATGCTTGATGCTGGCCCCATAGTTCAGCGTGGAAATCGTATACATCGCCAGCAAAGTCTGAACATCCTGGTCGTATCGAACAAAGCTCCCGATTTCCCATCTGCCAAAGTAATGGTCATAACTGGCGTTGCCGATAAATCCTAGTCTGGTGTTGCCTTGCTGGTTGGCGGTGTCGACGCATCCCACGTTAAACAGCAATCCCTTGAGCTTCTTTAAAAAACCGTAGTTCACATTTAAGCCGACTTGAGTCACTCCAATGTTCTGCCCAGCAAAATACTGCTGCGTGCGGTCCACATAGCCGCCCACCACCAGGCGCGGCAGCACGTTGTAATAAGTGCTGGCCTCCAGTGATATCGAGTGCGACTCGGGACTAACGATACTGGCGATGGGCGTTTCTCCGCTGCTCACCAATTCTTGTTCAAAACTTCCCAATAGATTGTCGGTGTAGATCGCCGTGAAGTTCACCGGCAGAATCGGGAACCTTACATTAAAATTCGCCACGGCATTGTCCGTGGTGCCGTAGCTCTCGCCTCCGAGCGAGTCATCGCTGTTATAGCTGCTCCGGCTGTAGCCAAAAGAAAACCGGCTGTTGTTATAGGGAATGCCGCGTTGCGCCGTGAAGCGATATTGATTTGACCTTCCGATCGCACTCTCCGACTCACCATCCTCAAGCCCGTCGATATCCGTATCGTTGTTCAAATGGATAAAGCCACCGGTCATGTAGAAACCCGCAAGGTTGTAAGTGCTTCCCAGATTTAGATCGCGGGTCTTGAATCTGGTCGAGGTGTCGCTGCCTAGTAGATTGCTAGTGCCGCTATTGTCTCCGTAGGACACAGAAAAACTCGGAAGCCCGGGTACGAGTTCGCTCCAGCCAATGTTCAATCCACGGTTGCTGTTCTCGGTTGTGAGTCCAGCCACGTCCGGAATTCCGAACGTTCCCGAACTATTCCAGGTCTGATTAGCGGTCACAAATCCGGGGAAATGGCTACCGGCAAAAATATGAACCGTGCCCGTATAGCCGCTGGCGTCCGTGATGGATTGCGAATCGGAATTATCCTGTGATCTCCCATAATAGGGAAGCAGGCTGAAAGACAGAAAATTTGGATTGTAATAATCCCCCGCTATGGTTCCCGTTCCCGCGAAACCCAGTGAGTGTTCATTCGATTCCAGATTTCCAAAACTGCCGGTATATACCGACGAAAGTTGCCCGTTGGCGGTAGCATGCAGATCACCAACCGCGACCTGCCCTGTTGCGGGCAGCGCAGACAGCGCCATCGCAATCAGTAACACCAATCCGGTTTTCCCACGTTCTGGTATTCCCCACAGCACACCAGCCCCCTAAAGCTCTTGCACCTTCGCCGTCTGTCGAAGCTTTTTATCCAACCCAGCGCGAAGGCGCTCATATTTTTCTTTCTCCATGCTCTGACGCAGGCGTTCTTTCACCTGTTCAAACGTCAACATTCCAGCAGGCGTATGCGCGTTCAGGCGAAAGAAGGTATAGAAATTGCCCAGTTGAATCAGGTCGCTCACTTGTCCCGGCTGCATGGTTTGTGCCGCCTTCAAGATTTCGGGCGGCAATTTATCGCGGTCCACCGCCTTGTGATCTCCCATGTTCACGTGAAAATCGTCTTGGGAAACTTTTTCCGCCAGCAAACCGAATTCTTCGTAGTTCTTGCTCGCCTTGGCTTGTTTCCATGCATCCTGCGCTTTCGTTCGCGCTTCTCTCTTTGCGTCGTCGGTGGCTTTCTCCGACGGCATAATGGAAATAGTCTGAATGCTGAAATTCTCGCTATATCGGAAAGCATCTGGATTTTTGCTGTAATAGGTGCGCGCTTCCGCCAGCGAAACCTTCGATTTATCCGCAACCTCTGATTTCAGAAGTTCGTCTACCAACAGCGACCGGCGAATCTGCCGCCGTAACAGTTGCCGCGAACCCTTCATTTCGATCTTCAGGTACTGATCGAACTCTTCCTCGCCAGAAAACTGCTTGCGAAAGTCGGCCTCGGCCTTCTGCAGCTTTGCCGGAGGGATCGTCATCTTTCGTCGTTCCGCTTCCTGGTATACCAATTCCTCAAACTCAATCATCCGCATTGCGCCCTGCCGGATCTTTTCCTCTTCAGCCTTGGGAAAGCCATTGTGCTGGCGTGCGTAAGGAAAAATAGTGAGCATCTCGCGCAATAAGTCGCGGTCGGTCAGTTCAGTACCATTAATCCGCACCACGGGCCTGTTGGTGACTTGCATTACAGGCGCCATGCTGGCGCTGGCCGCGGGAGCAGCCGCTGCGGCATTAGCCGACGCCACCGTTTTCATAGCAGTGGGATCGTGCGAGGCAACCTGCGCCAGAGCCGGGGAAATCGCCAGTGCAGCCGCGGCCAGGATCATTAATTTGTATTTCGTGCGTTTCACTTTAGGTCCTCGCTTTCGGGCGCACTTCCAGCGTGCCCTTCCCCAGCCCGATTACTTTTGGTGATTTGGTTACGTGGTTAACCGTTAATTTTGTCCGTCATCAGCCAGGTAACCGAATGACCAAGTTGTAAAGCTGAGGGGAGAGAAACTTTTCTCCCCTCAGGAAGACCAACAGTTAGAAAGCGGTGCCGACGGCGGTAACGCCAAAAGCTTCATTGGCTACGCCGAAGTGGCACTGCCGGCAGAACTGCGTGGTCGAAGGAGCCGCAGTCGGAGTCCAGGCTGCGCCCGGGTTGTACGGAGCGTTTACGAAGAAATACGTGGCATAACTGCCAGCGGTATTTCCGGCGATCGGTGTTCCAGCGCTCGACAGAAAAACGTTCATCTGGTGCTGGTTGTGGCAGGTGGTGCAAACCACATACGGAACCTGGTTCGTTGTATCGACCACCAGCGAGTTGATGGCGGGCATGCCATAGTTGGCAACGAAGGTTGCGTACTGATTGGCGGCCGTCCAGGTGATCGTGGTGCCGGAAACGGTGTAAGTGAGCCCGTAAGCTGACAGCGGTTGTGGGTAGCTCAGGCCGTTCACATTCGCGGCCGGGCCTACTNNGCCTACCGGGTGATCGTTAAGGTAATCGCCAACCGTTCCACCGTCATTGCCGAGCAGAGTTGGGATTGGCGTGGTGCCATACAGGGCACCGTTGGTGGCATGTTGCGAGCCGCCATTCGGAAGCAGGCTCCACGCTTGCTCGTAGGACTGATTCATCATCATGGCGCCCTTCGAGACGTTGCCATCATGGCAGCTCAGGCAGATGGCGATGCCGGAGATGACTGGCGGAGAGGAGCTGTACCACTGGGTTGGTCCGCCGAAGTTTACCGTGTAGCCGAAGCCGCCAGTGTCATAGCCACCGCCGACTTGCAGCGTTTCCTGGGTGATCAAAGATACGTCTTGTCCCCAGAGGTGGTAATCGCCTTCATTTCCGCCCTTGCTCGTGATGCCGCTGCCGGCGACCAGATCGCCACCGTTGCCGCGTCCGCCACTATGGGGAGCATGGCAGCCTGCGCAGCCGCGTCCGCCATTGTTGTGCGCACCCAACACGTCGTTGTTGGGGATAAATGTTTGTGCCGACGCCATGCCCACAAGACTTATAGCAAGCAAAGCGAAGAGGATTACTAGGATTACCTTTTTCATTGGTGAACTCCTCCTCAAATAAGGCCTTATTCGACTCGGTACTGCTACTCACACTCCCATTTGCACGGAAGTTACCTAATTCTTGAAGTTGGCTAATTTATTGGGTGAGCTGTAAACGATTGCAACAGAATGGCTTCCGTTCTTTGGATCGCTGTTGCAAATTTCCACACACAAGGCTGGGCAGGCCAGATGAGCCTTCTCCCACAATAGGATTGGTGAAATAGCGCAAGCGCTAATGGTTCGGAGTGGTGGATGCGGACGCTGGCGGGGCGGGCTTGGACATCTCTGGATTGGCCGCCGCTGGAATTGCGCTAACCGGCGGTGGTGTTTTTTCTGCCGGCTTCTTATCGCTTGTCGGTGGCGCTATCGACTTCCCATCCGACTTCTTCGCGACCTCGGCTTTGCGCCGGTCATATTCCTTCTGCGCTTCCGCGTTATTAATGTAGCGGAACATTTGGACGCGTCCGAGAAGTTGCTCGCTGGTAAAGACACGATTCATTTTGTCGATCGTGACCCCCGTCAGCGCCTGAAATTGTCCAGGGAGCATTCCAAAGCCGCCGACGATCAGACGCAGTTCGCCCTCCGGGGTGAATACCTGAAGCCGGTTCATCATCGCGTCCGCCACCCATACATGGCCGTCACAGTCGACAGCAATGCCCTTGGGACGCGCGAATTCGCCGGGACCGTCCCCATTCTTTCCAAACGCGCGAGTAAACACTCCGTCGGCGTCAAACTCCTCGACACGATCGTTCAGCGTGTCGGTGACGAAAAGATTTCCATCTTTATCTACGGCGACATTGGTGGGCGAGGAGAAATCTCCCGCCGTTGTAAGCGTATGGTTCTTGCCCGGAGTGCCAATCTTGCGCAGCAGCTTGAAAGTATCCGCATCGTAAACCAGAACTTGGTCGGTTCCCGTGTTGGCTACATAAAGAAAGCGGTTTTCCTCATCAATCGCAAGTCCAGCCGGGTCGCTCATGGTTCCTTCGCCGAATGCGCCTTCCAATTTGTGCTTCGCATTAAACACCAGCACGTGATTGTATTCACCGTCTGAGACGAAGATTCGATCCGAGTCATCGATCACCAGGCCAAAGATGCGTCCGAACTTCGCGTCGACGCCGTGCTTGATCAAATCCGTATCACGACTCTCGGGGTTGAAGACAAAGACCGCGCCCACCTTCGTGTCCGCAACATACAACATGCCCTTCGAATCTACGGCCATCCCATACGGAGTTCCCAGTTGGAAGCGCGGCTTGGTCCCCGCGCGTTTGGCGGCGTCATCGGGAGTAATACCGGCCATCCGGTCCATCCACGATTTCCTCTCGACCTTGGGCGCTTGTTTCACCGGGTCGGGCTTCTGAGCCGAGAAATAATCCAGATATCTGAGCCGCGCGATGGCCGGCGGTTGCGGCCATACGATGTTGGAAATATCGAGCTTCGGAGGTTCCAGCGGCTTAGGGCTGGGTTTTTTCTTTTGATCCGCGAGAACGGAAGCGGACGTGGCGAGGATCGCCAAAAGCGCCAATCCGAAAAACGCCACCCTATGAAAAGTCTCGCTTACTGGTTTTTGATTGATCTCGGGCATGTCTAACGCCCTCCTTGGGGAACTGCCGCCGCAGCTCCAGTACTCGCCGCTGGACCAATTGCCTGTTTGGGTCCGATCAAACCCTTGTGACAGCTATGGCAAAAATCCATGTTGTTAGCCTGATCCTTGACCAATAGATCGGCCTGCACAGAAGCATGCGGCTGATGGCAGGTCAGGCAATTCAAAGGGATCAGGATTTTGGTCCGATCCTTCGGATCCACCAGATCCGAGACCGGGTGCCGCTCCACTGGGTGGCCTAAGCCGTATTCCAACGGCAGCACGGACCCTTTGGAGAAATAATTCTCCGGCAATTTCACTTTGCCGTCGAAGATGGCCACCAGATGCTCGCTCTCCAGTTTCTGGGGCCGGGCATTAGGACCGTGGCACTCAAGGCACAACTGGTTGGGCGTCTTCGCACGAAGCAGGTGATCGTTATCGTTGCCGTGAGGATCGTGGCAGACGGCGCACCCCTGCTCGAAGGCTGGCTGATGCACGTGCATCTTCTTGCCTTCCCCCGCCTGATCGCTATGACATCCCAGGCAGACCGAAACCGCGTCTGGTTTGGGAAACGCCGGTGATCGCCCAGCATGCGGGTTATGGCAATCGGTGCAATCGCCCGCTGCGCCCGGATGCTGCACCTTCGCCTTCTCGATCTGCTCGGCTTTATCGGAGTGGCACGTAACACACGATTCCTTTGGGCTTGCCTGGGTCAGTACAACTTTCCCGTCCTTGGCCGGTTGATGGCATACGTCGCACTGCTTCGAAGCGAAAGGATCGTGCAGAAATGCCTGCATCAGCTTAGGAGTTCGGGACTGATGAGGATCATGGCAGGAGAGGCAATCGGCCGTTCCAAACGGTTGTCCCTGATGTGCCTTCACCAGACTCTCATCCTTAACATCGTGACAGTCAAGGCACAGAGCGGGCGCGTCCTTGGTTAAATGAAAATCGAATTCGCGTTTGCCGCGTTCACCAGTCTTATGAGTGATGTGGCAGGTGTCGCATCCCATGTCGAGAGCTGCATGGCGGCTGCCGCCCGCTGGAACATCTGTTCCTTGATTGTGGCAGGTGAGACACAAATTATCTTTCTTCTCGCCCGATGTCGTCTTCAACAATTGATTCTTGTTGTCGGAGGTGTGCGGATCGTGGCACGTCAGGCAATCTCGAACCGCCGGGGGATGAACGTGCCCTTTGATCTGCGTGGCGTCTTTATCGCTGTGGCAGGTGAGGCATACTTTGTAGGGTGTGGCCGTGATCAACTTTACATGTGTGATATCCCGGTTGACCCGAATTTCGTGGCAGCTCAAGCATCCCATCGCGATGGCGGAATGAACCGATTTGCCCTTGGTTTTGTCTTCGTGGCAGGAAAGGCAGATTGCGGAGTCGGCCTTTGGATCGAGCGGGACCGGATGCTTCGCCGCACCGGCTTGCCCTGCAAGACTCAAAACCAAAATCACACAGGCGAGGCTCTCGATCGTCCATTTCGCTCGCGCTGACAATTTCGCAAATACCATCGCCGCCCCGGAGTCCTCATTCGCTGCATTTGCACGAACCTCGCCTTTATAAGCCAGGCTCCCAAAATTTCCGCGAACATTCCTAACAGCTGCAACTCAAAGAGGTTGCACAGATAGCACCGGGCAACAGCACAAACCGAAGGAGCGTACTGTCTGCGCGAAATCCCCGCAGATTCGGTTACCGCTGTGTGATATGCCTCACAATTTCCGCTGGCCAACCCATGTCCGGTCTGCCAACTCTTTGCAATAACAGCAACTTCGCCGCGCTTGCCGGAAATGGTGGAAAACGTGCTTCCTCTCCAAGCCAGAAAGAGGAAGTTATGGCTGCACCTACGCTCTCCGTTCCTCGCAGGATCTGGCAGACCCTCGCAGCGATCAAGACCGGCGTTATTTTACTCATCGTGGTTGTCGTCCTTTCCGCGGCGGGCACCGTAATCCTCCAGCGGCCTGCCACCGACCCCGACGAAATGACGCGAGCCTATTCGCCGCAGGTGTTGCGCTTGCTGGATACCCTTGGCCTGACCGACGTCTTTCACGCCTGGTGGTTCGTGTTGTTGCTGAGCCTCGTGAGCCTCAGCATTATTGCCGCCTCCATCCAGCGTTTCCCCAACTCCTGGAGATTCTATTCACGCTCGTACAAGAGTCCGGATGAAGCTTTCCGCCGCGCTATCCCGGTGCGGGCTTTAATTCCAGTGAACGACCATAACGAAGAGAAGGCATTATCCGTCGCCGACCGGGTGTTGCAGAAAGCGGGATTTCGGCCGCAGCGGATTGTACGAGAGAACAGCTTCTCCTTGTTCGGCGAACGTCATCGCTTTTCCCAGATGGCGGTTTATATCGTGCATTTGAGCCTGCTGCTCATTTTTACAGGAGGCACCATCGATGCTCTCTACGGCTGGCGGGCCTTCCTCACTCTTACTCGCGGACAACAGTCGACCCAAGTGCAGCCGCAAAATGGAAAGGTGCGCGATCTGCCGTTTGCCATCCGCTGTGACGGGGCTGGCCAGGAAAATTATGCTGACGGAAGTCCCAAGCGCTGGTGGTCGGACTTGGCCGTGGTGAAGAATGGGCAAGTCGTGTTGCGCAAGCAAATCGTAGTGAACGAACCGCTGGTTTACGGCGGCCTCCGTTTCTATCAGGCCAGCTATGGCAAGACGGGCAAGCTCGATAAACTTCTCCTTACTGCCACTCCGCGCAATGGCGGACCCGCGGAAGAGTTGACGATTGGGCCTGATGAAACTGTTTCGCTCGATCCCTACGCGACCGTGCGACTGGCCGAATTCTTTCCCGACTACGCCCTGGGTGACGGTCAGGTATATGCTCGCTCGAACGATTTGCAAAATCCTGCGGTGCACTTGATCGTCCAATCAAAAGCCGCAAACAAAGCGATTAACGTATGGATGCCGCCCATCCCAGGCCTCGAACAGAATGCTTCCTCTCCCTATTCATTCGAAGGAAAAGACGTGCAAATGGCGTACTTCACTGGCCTTGAGGTTTCGCATGAGCCAGGCCAATGGGCGGTATGGGCGGGAGTCGTTGTCATGGGCATTGGCCTCATTCTCGTTTTCTACTTCGTCCACAGCAGGATTTGGGTTGCGCCAGCGCGCGATGTGCATGGCCAGTTGAATCTGTGGATCGGCGGGTCTGCCAACAAGAATAAGGACGCCTTCGAACATCGCTTTCACGCAATCGTGAAACAGCTCGAATCCGAACTCAAGATTTTCCCGCAGGCGGAGCTCAAAAAACCGTTCCTGCGCTGAGTGGACGCTGAGTGGACGATAGAAACGACATAGAAACGTTTTTAGACGATAAGCCGCTTTACTGAGGAGGCAATTATGGCGCGAGCCGCAAGAGTGGATCAGCAACCGGCGACCGGGACCACGCTGGTCCTCATGGTCGGGCTGGGGGTTGCGTTCCTGTTGTTCATGGCGTTCTTGAACGTGGTCAAGAACGGCAATCTGCTGAATGATTCCAATCTTCTCTATGCTGCGCTTATCTTTTATTGTGGCGCCGGCACTCTTTATCTGGGCTTTGGCATCACCGGAACTCCCGCTTATATTCGCTACGCTTCCTTAGCCACGTGGGCCGGACTGCTGGCGAATACGGGCGCGGTTGCGCACCGCTGGTATGAAGCCGGACATCCCCCTTTCGCAAGCATCTACGAGATGCTGCTGATGTTCGTATGGACCTTGGCCGTCCTCACCTTGATTGCGGAGAAAAAATATGACGTAAAAGTCATCGGCACAGTCACCATGCCGGTGGCGATCGTCGGCGTCGTGCTGATGCAATTGCTCCGCACCGAAGTGCATCCTCTTGTCCCCGCGCTGCAATCCACCTGGCTGCATGTGCACGTCACTCTGGCAATGCTCGCCTACGCCGCCTGCGCACTCAGTTTCGCGCTCGCCATGATGTTCCTCATCCAGGACCAGGTAAAGACCGAAACCTTTCTGGCTGCGACCAGCCTATTCGGCATCGCCACCTATCTGGGCATCCTCACTCGCTTCGAGAAATGGGGCGGCCTCAGCGTAGTGGCATGGGATCCCGAACAAAAAGCCGAAGTGTTCTTGTCCAGAGGAGTCCGGCTTTATCTTGTCATTCCCGACCTTGGCTGGCTATTGCTTCTCGTCCTGGGCGCCGTGGCCGCGCCCCTAATTCTTTATTCGGTTTGGCGCAACGGCCACAACAAAGCAATGCTCGATATTGCCAATCGAGCCATGTTCCTCAGCATCTCGCTGCAGGTGCTGGCTCTGCTATTTTTCGCATTGCGCGCCCGTGACGGCCGCTACGCCTCACTCGATGTCGATGGACTTTTTCCCACCAGCCTGGCGGCGAGTCCCTTTATTCTCTCCGGTCTCGTAGGCAGCATCTTTGTTTCTCTGCTCTACCTCTTATTACTCTGGAGAAGGGAAGAGTTGCAGCGAATGTTGCCGGGCGCCGAGGAGCTTGATCGCCTTACCTACAAAACCATTGCTATCGCATTTCCCTTGCTCACTCTCATGATTGCCGCCGGCGCCTACTGGGCCAACCGCACGTGGGGCTCTTATTGGAGCTGGGATCCAAAAGAAACTTGGGCTGCGATCACATGGCTGGTTTATGCCGGATATCTCCACATGCGCATTACTCGCGGGTGGCGTGGACGGCGCGCCGCCTACTTCGCCATCTTAGGTTTTGCCATCGTAATGTTCACCTTCTTCGGTGTGACATACTTACTGCCGGGTCTCCATGCTTATGCCTAGCCGCATTGCATCCCCGATGGCGGTCGAGTCCATTCCACCGCCGAACCCGCTTCGAGAGAACGATCTCGAAGTTGCCTCGGTTCGCATGAATTGGCAACTCAAAGCCATCCTGCCGGTTGGTTTCGTGCTGATGGCTGGATTGCTCCTATTCACACTCGCAACCATTTCTTTGCGGGATCCGGAACGTCATGCCGTTCTGATTCTCGCCGGTGCTGGAGCGGTCGTCATCTGCGCCGTATCCATGTTCGTCCTCGCCTATCTCGTACAGAGGCCTATGGTCGAACTGCAGGAAAAGATCGCCCAAGTAAGTAATGGCAATATGGATGTCGCTGTCAGTTTCGCTCGGCGCAATGACGAAATTGGCGATCTTGGCCGCAACTTTAATCACATGATGCGGCAACTGCGCGAGAGCCGCCATGAGATCGAGCGCTTGNNACGAGATTCGCAATCCTCTCGCCGGAATTGCCGGCGTGATAGAAATCGTAGGCCGCGACCTTCCATCCAGCAGTCCCGCCTGTGCCGTCGTCAAAGACGTTCGCCAGGAAATCGCGCGCATCAATCGTACGTTGACCGATCTTCTCGAGACCGCGCGTCCTCATCCGCCACAGATTCGCCTCAGCAATCTCAACACAACCGTGGAACACGCCGTGATGCTCGCCCGTCAGCAAGTGCTCTCGAAGCCAATCAAAATCGAACTGCAGAAAGCCACCAAGCTTCCGGAAGTAGAGCACGACAGCGATCAAATGCATCAGGTCTTACTCAATTTGCTTTTGAACGCAGTTCAAGCGATGGATGGACCCGGCGTTGTACAAGTGAAGGTCGGCTGCGCGGAAGGCTGCGCCAGCATCGTCGTTCGCGACAACGGTAGGGGCATCTCGGCGCAGCATTTAAGCAATATTTTCCGTCCTTTCTATACGACCAAAGGCAACGGCACCGGACTCGGCTTATCCCTCGCGCGCCGCATTGTGGAAGACCACCATGGTCGCATCGATGTAAGCAGCCAGGTCGGCAACGGCAGCACGTTCACTGTTTTGCTTCCGCTCCACGCAGTGGCCGCGCAGACAGCCAGTTAGAAAGTCTTCTTTCAAGTTCTTCTTGAACCTCGCAACCGACCCCGTGCCGCGCGTCACTCCGACAAAACCGCCCCATTCGTAGTATCTTAATCACCAATGCCCGCCGAGAAAATCATGATCGTGGACGNNGCCTGGTGCGCTGGTCGCTGCGTCAAAAATGCGAAGAGTGGGGCTATCAGGTCATCGATGCCGATGCCGGCGTGCCCGGCCTGAAATTAGCCCAGCAGGAATCGCCCGATCTCGTCCTCCTCGATGTCCGAATGCCCGATCTTACCGGTATCGAAGTTTTGGATCAGCTCAAGAAGAGCGGCGATGCCCGCGCCGTCATCATGATCACCG
>PLUJ01000013.1 GCA_003165455.1 Acidobacteriaceae bacterium
ACCAATAGCCAAACATCCGCGCCCGGTTCAAAGGTGTTCACATAATGGCGCTGGGCATCGTAGTCGCGATTGTTCTGATTGCGTAACACGACGTCAAGCAAACTCAGTCCCAGGAGGTACACCTTCCCTTTGCCAACGGAGTTCGTCAGCAGAGCGGCACTCCCGTCCTCAAAGTGCGCCAGCACTTCAGCGCCAGGGTCAGGGACGTATCCGTTACTCCAGATAATTTCGGGGAAGTGATCGCTTCCCAAACTAACTTCGAGTTCCTCTGGGCGATTCAGATACTTCATGACCGGATCCGTCGTGCCCGAAAACGCGAGGTGATAACGCTTGCGCGAAGGCGCGAAGCTGCGAAAACCGAAGAGCGACTGAATGCCTCCCCAAAACACGTTCTGCGCGAAAATAAATCCACCTTGTCGTACGAACGTCGTTAGCTGTTCGGCTTGAGGCTGGGTAAAAGTGCGTGAATCCACACTGGGGTAGAGAATGACTAAGTGATGGCGGAGAGCTTGTGCAAAATCGCGAGTGATAAAAAAAGGAATGCCCATCTCTTTCAGGGAATGGACGAGTGGGAGAGGATTCTCTGGATCAGGGCCGGGGTTGGTCCAGAATACCGCGACTTGAAGCGGGAAAGATTCTGGAAACTGCTGAAGTTGGTCAGTGTGCTGATGCGCGATTTCTAGCAATGGAACTTCTTTCGTTCGCAAGGCAGGCGTGGCGTGGGCGGCGACAAGTTTCCAAACGGCGACGCTCCCACACAAAGTGAACACCAGCAGCCCGATTGTCAAAAATTGTTTCAACTCGGAATCCTTGAGATTGAGTGATTTCCGTAAGGACTTTGGCTGTAAGTATGAGGCATCGAACAGGAGGGGAGGAGAACGTAAGGTTCGGACCCATCGTGCGGGTTCGACAGCGGGTACGAGGTGCGACGCTCGTGAGGAATTGAAACTCCGTCGTTTCATTCCTTCGTCTGTTCACTAGAATGTCTAGAATGTCCGCTATGAAGAGCACGACCCTGCCGCTCACGTGCTTACTGGTTCTCGTGCTGACTCTGGCGTCCTCTTTCGGCCAAGGCTTTGAATCAGCGACTCAAGGCCGCATTCATGCAGTCGAAAATGGGTTCGAATCTTCCAGTTCGTCGGGTCAACGACCCGAGCCTAGGGACTTGCTGACCGAGATGAAACGGCTGAACGTGCCAGCCGTCAGCATTGCGGTTGTACATGAAGGCAAAATCGAATGGGCGAAAGGTAACGGGTTGACGCGGGTCGGCGGCATAGCCGTCAATCCCAATACTATGTTTCAAGCCGCATCGATCAGTAAATCGATCACGGCGATGGCCGCTCTTCATCTCATCGAGCAGGGTAAGCTCTCGCTTGATACTCCGATCCAGACCGAGTTGAATAGCTGGACACTTCGACAGAACCGTTTCACGGAGCAACATCCGGTCACATTGCGCGAGCTTCTCGCCAACACTGCGGGGATCTCGGTCGATGGATTCGATGGCTATGCCGCGGGCCAGCCGATTCCGACGCTTACGCAGATTCTCAACGGAACCAAGCCGGCAAACTCGGCTCCGATCGTCGTAGAAGTGGTTCCCGGAAGCGAATTCCGCTACTCCGGCGGAGGCTTCACCATCGTGCAAGAGATGATGATCGACGCTACAAGCAAACCATTCCCGCAGATTATGAAAGCCATTGTGCTTGATCCGATTGGAATGCGGAGCAGCACCTATCAACAGCCGATTGATCCCGAATCGCTCATCAAAGTGGCATTTCCGGTTGATGCTCACGCAAAGCCTATCCCCGGTGGACCGCACATTTATCCCGAGATGGCTGCTGCTGGCCTCTGGACCACGCCCTCGGACCTTGCTCGCTGGATCATCGAGATGCAGAACTCGCTCCTCGGCAAGGCAAACCATGTCCTCTCCTTTGAAATGACTCGCACGATGTTAACGAAGGTCATAAGGATGCCGAAATCGCCGATGTGGGATACGGACTTGGTGTCGCTTCGCTGACAATCGGCGGTAAGCCTGCGTTCACTCACGCTGGGCGGAACGAGGGCTATCAGTGCAACTATTTCGCCTTCGAGAATGGCGACGGCGCTGTGGTTATGACGAACAGTGACAATGCCGACACGCTTATTCATGAGATCATGGCGAGCATTGCTCATGCCTACGGCTGGCCTAAGCTACAGGAACACCATTAACCAATAACAACAATTACTGCTCGATTCCGATTCGCCGTCGTCGTAGGTCTCGCTCCCACTTCGATTGCCGATAAATCGCCTCTCTGACAATGTCGGCGGTGTCAAGCAGTTTTCGAAGCACACTGCAGCATGCACTCGTAGAAGAGCGCCATTTCGCTCTCGTTGAAGCTGTTGCCTTTGCTCTGCCAACCCAGGCTCGCTCGCGCATCCATGTGAGTACGTCTTCGGTGACGAACAGCTCAATGTCATCTTGCCGCTGTTGGCGGACCGTTCCCGACAAGTGTGAGGCCTGCACACGACTGTCAAGTGAAATTCGGGTATGAATATACGCGCAAGCTGGGCGGTGGTAAGTGCCCCGTCTTCCGGCAGTTCTTGGTAGACGAATTTCACTTTTCTGCCGTCTTCAAGTGTTTTGATCCAGTCTTCGTCTGGCATTTTCGCTATCCCTATTCGGATAGAGATCAGCGTATGCCGCGAGTACGTCGTTCGGTGCCAGAAATCAATCGCCGATGGGGAGAACGTGCTGGACTCCCGCCGCGCTTTTTGCATCCACCCAAACAACCTACCGCCTTCGGCAAAATTCATTGTCAGAACTGTGCAGTTTGGACCAGCCGGACCATTCTTTCCAAGGCTATGCTGTATCTATCGAGAGATGAACAGTCGGACCGAAGGGAGCTGATATGGCTCTTCCGAGGAAGAAATTGGAAATATGACCTCCGTCATCGATAAGCCGGTGCCCAAACTGCGTAAAGCTCCCCNNCGGTTGAGCGAGCGAACGAAGAAGACGCGATCGTCAAACGGGATGATGACGGTCGTCTGAGACTCCGCCAACGGTCCCTCAAGAGGATTTAGCTAAGGAAGGGGACTATGACCGCCGGCGAGAAGAAACGGATGCTTGGAATTGTACGAACCGTTGAGTGCTTTTTTTCCGAGAACATAGCTTTGAAAGCGGTGCTGACTTTGCATCGCATCCCGATGCCGGTGTGGCAGGAGGAATGCGATAAGCTGATGGACGATCCTGAGCATTCGCCTGAAGTTCATATAAAATTTCAACACCTTTACGATGAAGTTGAGCGAGTTCGCGACGGGACAAAAGCGTTTGAAGCACTCTTGGAAGCCCTTCCGAAAACAAAGAAACAGTGGAACTAGTCGTGTTCGCCCACCGGAATAGCCGGCAGTGAGCCTATTGCTTTGGGGCANNTGTCGAAGCTACGTTACCGCACAGAATCAGGTCACGGCCAAACACCGTCGCCCTGGGCTCCCGGAAGGGGGGTAGCCGATTTTCCCGTTGCCACATCCTACCCGTCAATCGCTTGTCGGGGTAGCGTATGGCGACGGCAAAAGTGCCCCCCCGCCTTTTTGTCGCGGTGAACAATGCCTTTCTCGTGGGATGCGGCCAGGGCCTCGGCCAGCGCCCCGGCAATCTCCATAATTCGTTCTACCGGCAGTCCGTCTCTGGGAATGACGAGGTCGAGCGACGTTCCTTCGACTAACTCCATGGTCAGAAAGTGGACACCCTCGCTTTGCTCGACCGAGTACAGCGTCACGACATTGGGATGGTTGAGCGCGGCCCGCGGCGCGCGCTTCGTTCTGAAAGCGGCTGAGACGATCCGGGTCCAAAGCCATCGCAGGATTTCACGTCCCAGCTTCGTATCGGTCGTACGGTACACCTCCCATGCCGCCCGCGCCAATGAGCGCGACGATGTCGTATCGACCAATTTTGTCGCCTTCAGAAAGTGACATAGGAGTAACTCCACCAAGTTTACGTGGTAGACGGCAGAACGCTCCAGTCCTTTGAAGGATTCATTCCCGAAGTCCCAAATAGATAGCCCACATTCGCCTCGTGTTGCCATCCTGTATACTGGCCGGACTTGCTCCCGGTTATGTTGCAGACCGCCAACTCAGCGACAATCATGTTTTGATAGAAGGGTTTAGCGTGGCCACAATTCTCGTCACTGGTACAAGCAAGGGCATCGGTTTTGAAACGGCGCTGGCGTTCGCGCGGGCGGGGCATACGGTCTTTGCGACCATGCGCAATCCGGCGGGTGCGCCGCAACTGGCGGAGATCGCCGCAAGCGAAGGCCTGCCGGTCGCAATCTCCCAGATGGACGTCGACTCGGACGAATCCGTTCGCGACGGCATGGCGGCGATCCTGGCGAAGGGTCCGTTGGATGTGCTGGTGAACAACGCGGGGGTAGAGGCTGTAGGGTCAGTAGAGGAGCAGCCGCTGGAGCGTTTCCGCGCGATTATGGAGACAAACTTCTTCAGGGTGATTCGCTGTGTGCAGGCGGTGGTGGCGCAGATGCGGGTGCGGCGCAGCGGCTGCATCATCAACGTGAGTTCGGTAGCGGGACGTTTTTCGGCTCCTCCCTTTGCGTCTTACTGCGCGTCAAAGTGGGCACTCGAAGCCATGAGCGAGGCGCTGGCGGGAGAGATGAAGACGTTCGATGTGCGGGTGGCGCCGGTGGAGCCGGGCATTATCGACACGGCGATGGCGCAACGGATCGGCACACCGGTTGCGGAGTCCCTTTACCGGCAGGGCGCACGGTACGCCACGCTGTTTGCGGGTTCACTGCAGCGGCCGGTGCCGCCATCGCTGGTTGCCGAGAAGATCTTCGACGTGTTCCGCAGCGGGACGTGGCAGCTTCGTCACCTGGTCGGGCCTGACGCTGTGCCGATGACCGAGAATCGCAAA
>PLUJ01000104.1:0-163 GCA_003165455.1 Acidobacteriaceae bacterium
TGTACCATGCCGTGCATTTTGTAATGTCCCAGACCGCAAAGCTCCGCGCACACGATCTCATATTCCCCAATCGCTGTCGGCGTAAAGTGCATGTGAATATTCAATCCTGGAACCGCGTCCTGCTTGAACCGCAGCGACGGCACAAAAAAACTGTGGATCACAT
>PLUJ01000104.1:260-891 GCA_003165455.1 Acidobacteriaceae bacterium
CGGAAGTACCAGGCAAATTGCATTCCGGTCACTTCCACCTGCACCGCGCCCGGTCCTGCCTGATCGAAACGCTGGCTCGCCCACACTCTGCTGCCCATCAGATTTAATCCGACAAACAGAATCGTGGTGAGCACGGTCCAGATAATTTCCAATTTTGTATTGCCGTGCGAATACTTCACTGGAGGAGAAGAAGGTTGCTGCCGGTAGCGCCAGACGATATATCCAAGGGAAAGTTGCGCCGCCAGAAAAACAATTCCCATCAGCACAAATGTCAGTGCGAACTGTCCATCGATGAAGCGTGCGGCTTCGGCTGCCCCGATCGGCAACCACCAGGTCTTGGCTACGAAAAAGTAAGTGCTGGCGAGCGTGATCAGCCAGATCACCGCCATTAGCGCGAGGCCCATTCCCCAGTCCNNAGTCGGCGGCGAGTGTACCACAACTAATCCACAAAAAAGCAAGCCACTTTCTGCAAAATTAAAATGCGCTGGCTGCTCGGCCGTTGCGTGTTAACTCTGTGAGCTTCTGCATTAAAGATTTTTCTTCACTCTGTCGCACATCCTTCATTTCTCACTCCACTCCGGCACTCTCCCCGGCGTCCACGGCGCCCCCGCAGCCTCCATATCTTTCTCCA
>PLUJ01000104.1:960-5973 GCA_003165455.1 Acidobacteriaceae bacterium
GCTTCTGCAACTCCGCATCGCCTCGTAGCGCTCGCAGGATCAAGCGATCGCTACGTTCAATTGCATCCGCCTCTTCATCCAACTCCTTTTCGGCCGCCGGAGTATCTCGCACCGCCTCGCGAATCGATTTCAGCCGCGCCTCCACATCGTCAGCGGTATGCAGCGCTCCAGAAACCGCGCGATAAAACCTCGCTACCTTGCGATGAAATTCCTCCCGGGCCGCCAAATCTCCGGCAGGCATGGAGCCTTGCCCTTCGGTCATCACTTTAAAATTCTGAGGCGTTCCCAATTCCGTTATCGCTCCATCCACATTCTGGAAAGCTNNACTCGCACTGAGTAATTCCCCGGCAACACCAGCGTCCCTTCCGCCGTTGCCGGCGGGAAATCCTCGTTTTCCTCGGGGTGCTCCGTTAGCGCCACCACTGGATAGCGCAAATCCTACGCAGTCCGCTGGAATCCAGCTTCAATACTGCCTTCCACGCGACGTATCGCCGCACCCGTTTCGTCATATACCATGAAATACACTTCCGGCTTGCGCTCCAGCGCCTCCGCTCGCAACTCCTCGTTTGTCGGATAGGGCAGCGTCTGATTCTTCTTCGCCGCTTCTTTCTCCGTCTCTTGCCGCTTTTCTTTCCTCGTCAGCAATTTCTCTTTCAAAAATGCCGTAAACACAGCGCCGTACGGAGGATTCTCGGCTGTAAAAAATGCATCCCCCTGAAATCCTTTTTTAGGCAAACCCAGCGGATGCCGCTCGATATACATCAACGCATCTTTCACCGGGAGCACCGCTGCTGCCTGCTCCAAAGCCTCAGCCTTGATCTGCCGCAGTACCGAAAGATCATCCAATACATAAAATCCGCGGCCGAACGTCGCAATCACTAAATCGCCCTCTCGTGCCTGGATCGCCATATCCCGAACCGCAATCGTCGGTAGCCCACCTTTTAACTGCACCCAATGCGCCCCTGCATCAATCGTGAAGAACGCTCCAAACTCCGTCCCCGCAAACAACAAATTCGCATTCACCGGATCTTCCGCAAACGCCAGCACAGAGCCCTTCTCCGGCAGATTCCCCGCAATTGAAACCCACGTTTTTCCCGCATCGGTTGACTTCAAAAGGTAAGGTTTGAAGTCATCATTCTTATGATTGTCGAACGCCGCATACACCGTATTCTCCTCATGCGCCGACGCAACTAAGCGGCTCACATAAGTCATCTCCGGCACACCCGCAAACTTCTCGTACTTCGTCCAAGACTGTCCGCCATCGCCGGTCCCCTGAATCAACCCATCATCCGTCCCTGCATAAATCAACCCTTCTTTTTTCGGCGACTCCGACAAGGCCACAATGTTTCCATAAAACGAAGTCGACTGGTTCTTCGCCACCGCGTCCGGATACCAAACTTTTCCCATCACCGGCAATTTATTTCGATCCAACTGCCTCGTCAGATCGCCGCTAATCTCTTTCCAGGAATCTCCGCGATCGTCGCTGCGAAATAATCTGTTCGCGGCAAAATACAACCGCGTATGCGAATGCGGAGAGATAATTACCGGTGAATCCCAATTCCACCGCAGTGGCGGCTCGCCCTTACCCTCCAGCGGCTGCAACGCCAACTCCTGCCCCGTAGCCTTGTCATATCGCACCAGCACGCCATACTGCGACTCCGAATAAATCGTATTCGCATCCACCGGGTCCACCACCGACCGAAATCCATCCCCGCCGGTCGTCACGAACCAATCCGAATTCATGATTCCGTTCACGTTCCGCGTTCGTGACGGACCGCACCACGAAAAGTTATCCTGCGTCCCTCCGCAAACGTCATAGAAGGGAAGCGCATTATCCACCGCCACGTCGTAAAACGGCATGGTCGGCAGATTCGCCTTGAACTCCCAACTCTTCGCATCATCCCAGGTCTCGTACATCCCGCCATCCGACCCCAGCAGCCAATGCTTCGTATCCTCAGGATCGACCCAGATCGCATGATTGTCGCCGTGATGATTCACTTCGTTTATCTTGTGCAAGGTTTTGCCGCCGTCGAGCGACTCACGCAGTGAGACATTCATTACCCATATCCGATCCACATTCTTCGGATCGCACGCCACCCGCGCGTAATACATCGCTCCCACATCGAATTCATTGCGCTTCTCCCAGGTCGCGCCACGATCATTCGACCGGAAAATTCCGCCCTTCTCATCCGTCGCTTCGATCGTCGCGTACACCACATTCGGATCTACCGGCGAAACCGCCAGCCCGATTCGTCCCATATCTACCGTCGGTAGTCCGGATTTCAACTTGTTCCAAGTTGCCCCAGCATCGGTCGACTTATAAATCGCGCTCTCCGGCCCACCATCGATCAACGTAAAAACATGCCGCCGCCGCTGATAGGACGCCGCGTAAACAATGTCCGGATTTGCCGGGTCGATCGCCACATCCGCCACGCCCGTGTTCTCGCTGACGGTCAGTACCGCTTTCCAACTCTTTCCCCCATCCGCCGACTTGTATAATCCGCGATCCCCGCCGGGCCCCCACAGCGGCCCCTCCGCCGCCACATACACCACCTTTGAATCCCGCGGATCGACCACCACTCGCCCAATGTGCTCCGACTTCTTTAGCCCTAAATTCTGCCAACTCTTTCCCCCATCATCCGACCGGTAAATTCCATCGCCATAATCCACGCTGCGCTGCGAATTGCTCTCGCCTGTTCCCGCCCACACCACCGACGCATCATTCGGATCAAGCGCCACCCACCCAATCGAAAACGATCCCTCGCCACCGAACACCGGAGTCCACGTCGTCCCGTCATTTACCGTCTTCCACACTCCGCCCGACGCTACGCCCACGTAATACTCAAACTTGTTCTTCGGATTCACCGCGATCGACATCACTCGCCCCGAAGCCATCGCCGGACCAAGAGATCGAAACTTCAGCCCGGAAAAAGTGTCGGATGTTATCCCGCCCTTCTTCTCCTCTTCCTTTTTGTTCATATCGGGCGTTTTCTTCGTCTGATCTTTCCTGGAGGTCACCTTCGCCGCGGGCGCGGGTACCGCCGTCTTATCCGCATCCCGATCCTGCTCCTGAGCAAAGGTCACGCCAGTCGCCGCAAACAACAGCATGAAGGCCATCAGCGATAAATCTGCGATTCTTTGTAATCTCGATTTCAAGTGGTGCTCCAATTCAGATATTTACAAAACGGATATATATACAGCAATTGCCGGAAAGAAACATTAAGTTTCGGCACGTTGGGTCGGACATGTTGGGTAGGACATGTAAAGAACGGCGTTGGGGTTGAATGTTGAAAAGGAAGAAATCTTACCTTTTCTTGACGCAGAGTCGACTGCTTTCCCTACGTGAGTTGGCGGGATACAACAATAGAGCAAGCGTCCACCTAGACCATTCACCAGCGACGTCACCTGTGATCGGCAACATTCTTGTTCCGACATAAGTCGAGAAACGCCTGGTGAAGGCGGGTGTCATCGGATAGTTCAGGATGAAAGGTTGCTGCCATTACGTTTCCCTCGCGCACGGCGACCGGATCATCGTCTTTCCCTTCGGTCGCGATCACTTCGACGGCGGCGCCGACGCGCTCGATTTTTGGCGCGCGGATGAAAACCATTTCCAGCGGAAGTCGGGCAAGCTCACGGTTGAGACCGCTGACAAATTTACCTTCTCGGATCGAGCTGTCGATCTGTCGCCCATAGGCATTGCGGCGGATTCCAATATCAATGGCCCCAAGCCCTTGCTGCTTTGGATTTTCCACTTCCGCCGCCAGCAGGATTGCTCCGGCGCAGGTCCCGAAAGTTGGCTTCAGGCGAACGAACTTTTTTAGTTTTTCGAAGCCTTCTTCGCCGAGCAGCTTGAGAAATGTGCCCGATTCTCCGCCTGGGATGACGAGGCCATCGACGGAGTCAAGTTGTTCTGGCTTTTTCACCAGCACGACTTCGGCCCCCAGCTCTTCGAGCCGCCTGCGGTGGGCATCGAAATCACCCTGCAAAGCTAGGACTCCGATTCTCATGCAGGTTCGATTTTACTGGAGTTCGGGAGGACGCAAATTTGATGCGATTAGCGTTGGATTTCCACCAGAAGCACCCAGGCGCCGAAGATGCCGGCGGCGAACGAGAGCAGGATGCCGGGGACGATCCAGTAGACGCCTGAAAATCGGCCGGCGATCAGCAATGCCCCTGCGATTACAAAGGGCAATGCGGGAAGCTGAGTCAAAACGAAGCGCGTCGTGAACCGTACATACTGACGGTCAAATTTTCTCGAACGAATCAGCGAGCGGGTAGACAGAGCCCAAAAGATCAGGCCGGTTGCGCCAATCTCGAATCCGTAGGCTTGGGCGCTTTGGCGTGGAATCAATGCGAATGTGCAGACCACAAGTACAGACACAAGCGCGAGCAATGTCTCCGCAGCGCGCGTGGGCAGATGCGAAAACTGCAGAATTCTAGCCAGGTTAATGGAGACCGCCACGAACAACAGTCCAGTGAGCGCCGCGGCCGCTCCTAGTTGGCCGGCGAAGAAGCTGCTCCAGCCCTGCATTGCATCGATTGGCATGGGAATCTCGTCCGGTGGAATTGTAATGGATGGGCTGCCGCGATGGTTAGGGGCGGCGTCGCCAACTTGAAACATGAGCGATGCCTCATGCCCGAAGGAGCGTGCGCGAAGCTAGTGACCCCTTACCAGCCCCGAGTCTGCAGCATCTGCGCCTCATCCATCCCCGCAACGGCCAGACCTTTCATCGCTCCCTGCAGGTCTTCGCTGACTTCAAGTAATACTTTAGGGTCATTGAAATGCGTAGCAGCCTTAACGATGGCACGGGCGCGCTTTTCGGCTTCGGCGGGGTCGGCAAACGTGGTGCTGTCTTTCATGAAGATACCGCTGCCCACGAACACCGCTTCGGCTCCAAGTTGCATGACGAGGCTCGCATCGGCGGGCGTGGCAATCCCTCCAGCGGAGAAATTTGGCACCGGCAGCTTGCCGGTTTTCGCGACCATCTTGATGAGTTCGTAGGGCGCGCCGTG